>JAGOVD010000023.1 GCA_018060905.1 Minisyncoccota bacterium | reverse complement strand
TACGTTGTCGAAGTGGTGAAAAAGATCGCCGAAATCAAAGGTCTCTCAATCGAGGAAACCGAAGCTCAGCTCCTCAAAAACGCGGAGCACTTGTTTGCTCTCTAATGTTTTACAAATCCCTTTAGATAGGGTAGTATGTGCCCGTAGCCCTATTTCCTGTAGTGGCCTTGTGCCGAGGAGTCGAATGACCCTCTTACTACAGGATATGTCCGAAATAGGCCTAAATTATTAAAAAAGAATATTATTATGACCGAAGAAGCAAACACACGATTGTATGAGCTCGGCTACCTCATCACCCCAACAACTCCAGAAGTGGAAGTAGGAGGCGAGGTAGACACACTCAAAGCAGCAATCACAAAGATAGACGGTACTGTGACGAGCGAAGGCGCACCAGAATTCATCGATCTCGCATACACCATGGAAAAGACTGTGGGAAGCAAGAAGAGTAAGTACGCACAGGGGTATTTCGGTTGGATCAAATTTGACGCTGATCCTGCAGCACTCGTTGCCCTCAAAAAGGTCCTCGATGGCAACCTCGCCCTCATCCGGTATATACTAGTGAAGACAAACGTTGAGAACACGGTTGTCTTTAAGAAGCCAAAGGTAGATGCGAAGCGTGACGTGTTTATGAGCGAAGAAGAGCTTGCCGAACTTGAATCTGCAACCGAAGAAGTGGTTGAAGAGGTAAAGGACGAGCACGAGAAACTTCCCGAGCTCGACATTGATACTCCTGCAGCACCAGTCGCATCTGAACCAGAAGAAAAAGAAGAGCTGTAATAGTCTTGTTCTCTACTTACTACTTACTATTAACTACTTACTAACCCACATATGTATCTCAACAAAGTATTTCTCATCGGTAACCTCACTCGAGATCCGGAACTAAAGTCATTGCCGACAGGGACAAAGGTTGCAAGCCTCTCGATGGCGACCAATCGTACCTGGAAAGATGCGCAAGGTGGCAAGAAAGAAGCAGTCGAATACCACAACGTTGTGGCATTTGCCAAGCAAGCTGAAGTCCTCGCGCAGTACTGCAAAAAGGGTTCATCGCTCTATGTTGAAGGCCGTATCCAGACTCGTTCATGGGACGCTGCCGATGGTACAAAAAAGTACCGGACAGAGATCGTCCTTGAAAGCTTTCAGTTTGGTCCCAAGGCAGGCGGAGCGCCTAGTGGCAACTTCACCCCAGCCGCATCTGGAATGAGCGACCAAGAAGCGCCTCAAAAGGATGCACCAGCAGATCTCGATACCATCGAGTACCCTGATGAAGAAATTAACCTCGAAGACATACCTTTTTAGGTGAGAGGTGGAAGGTACTAGGTAACAGTTATGGTCATAGAATATAAACAACTGACTGTTTGGCAAAAATCCATGGATTTAGCAGAAGCTGTGTATCACCTTACTACCACACTACCAAAAGATGAACTGTATGGTCTCGTATCACAAATGCGACGTTCAGTAGTCTCTATAGCGAGCAATATCGCAGAAGGAAGCAAACGAGGAAGTCGTAAGGAATATGCACATTTCCTTCGACACGCATACGGTTCAGTTGCCGAACTCGAAACCAAATTATTGATTGCCCAAAGAATATATAAAACTAAAGGGATTGAGAAACACCTAGACACTATAGTTGAAATTCAAAAAATGCTTTCAACTATTATTAAAAAACTTACATTATAAACTATAACCTGTTACCTTTAACCTACAACCTAGTATATGAAAAACGATTACTTTAACGCAAATAACATCCGTTTCGTTGACTACAAAGACATCGACAGTCTCAAGAAGTTCTTGAACCCAAACGGCCGCATCCTCGGGCGCAAGCGCACCGGGCTCGCAGCCAAGAATCAACGCCAGCTCGCAGAAGCAGTGAAGCGTTCACGATTCATGGGACTCTTGCCATTCGTCGCTAACTAGCAAAAAACCTCCCAACTGGGAGGTTTTTTGCTAGCAGCTACAATTAATTGTATACTTAAATAATTAATAGTATATATTCAATATATGAAATATAAGAGCGTTTTAGGGTTTCTAGTTCTAGGAATTATAGTAATAGGAGGAATTTCTATTATACAAACACAAAAGGTACCTGCAAAAGAACAGGTTGCTAATGCTCCAGCTGCAGGCAGTACTAGAATTAGAGTAGTAAATGGTTACTGTGTGTACGAAAGTAGAGCTTGGTTTTTGGCATCTTGGCGTATTGAAGGTATTCAACCTTATGATACAGGAGTGGGTGCTTGCCCTGGACTTCCCGGATTTAATTACACTAATTATTAAATCCTATTTCAAATTGGATTTTACCTAAATACGATGATTAAAAAATCCAAAGGCAACCCCTTCGGATTTTTTTATAGCCAAAAATAGGGAAGTCTGATAGACTCTGGGAAATTATTTTAAATGAAAACACGTTCTATAAGTCCTACATTGTTTACTGCCGCAATGCTCTGGATGGTCTTCGGCTCCTTTATTGGCATAGCATTTTTTGCCAACAAGCAGTGGTTTTTAGGAATATGTTGTTGGGAAATAGTAAGTCGATGTGTACTTATTGTTGAGGAAATTTAAAAATCCGCCTCGGAAAAGGCGGATTTTTTGTATCAAATTTAGTTTGCTCGCTCGACCCCGTGCGGCATGGCGCAGGGATCGAAAGGGCCGACGAGTCTCAGGCCCTTTCGACATACTCTCCCGTATCTGTGTTGATGCGGATCTTTTCGCCAATGGCGATGAAGAGAGGGACGTTGACTGCGGCACCTCCTTCGACGATGGCTACTTTGTTGCCACCAGTGACGGTAGAGCCTTTGATTGATGGGGGAGCATCGATGACTTCGAGATCGACTTTGACCGGGATCTTCACACCGATTACGAGTTCTTCGTCCTCTTCGTCAGTATAGATAGTGAGGTCGACAGGAGAGTTTTCTTTGACGAATTTCATTTTGTCACCCACTATGTCTTCTTTGAGAGAAAATCTCTTGCTCTTGTCATTGGGATCAGTGAACCATACTTCACCTTTTGCCTTGTAGAGATAGGTGACAGTCTTGGTTGAGATGTCGGCTTCTTCGGCCTTTTCAGATCCACCAAATGAGATCTCGGCGACACGCCCAGTCATGAGGTTCTTGAGCTTGGTGGCGTTCACTGGCTTGCGCTGCTGTTTGCGAAAAACGTGCGAGGACACGACTTCGTGTGGGGCTCCGTCCCAGACGATGATCTTCTTTTCTTTGATTTCGTTATATTCAAGCATGGACATACGGGTATTTCTCTTACTTCAAATGAGAAACTATATTCCTCGAAAAGCACGCATATTTTTCTGGTGAAAAATTGCTCTGCTCGCGCCAGGTCGCGCTGTGCAAGGCTTTTCTCGAAACATAGTTTCTCATTTGTACGTTAATAATGTCATCGGATTGTAGTCGAAAAGGGGAGGAAAGTCCATGTTACTTCCAAGAAAAATACCCTTTCACCGTCGCGTAATTTTCTGCTGAAAATTCGCTCCTTCTCGGCTCAGTCAGCCTGCGAAAGACGGTTCAAGGGTTTTTTCTTTTCAGTAATTATTCTCCTGAGCTATCAGCGACGACATCCTTCATGCGCTTGCGCACGTCTTTGGTGATCGCGTCACGAACCTTGGTGTTTTCACGCATGAACACACGAGACGCATCATAGCCGCGGCCGAGTTTCACTTCTTCTTTGCCTTCTGGGGTGTATGAGTATGACGTACCACTCTTGGTGACGACACCGAGTTTCTCTCCGAGAGCGAGGAGTTCTCCTTCGAGTGAGATACCTTCACCGTAGATGATATCGAACTCTGTTTGTTTGAATGGGGAAGCGACTTTGTTCTTCACTACTTTGACGCGAGTACGTGAACCGACTACCTCTTCACCCTTTTTGATCTGGGCGATACGTCTGATGTCGAGGCGGACTGACGTGTAGAACTTGAGCGCCTTGCCACCTGGTGTGGTTTCAGGGTTGCCGAACATCACACCGATCTGCATACGGATTTGGTTGATGAATATGACGAGGGTCTTGGACTTGTGGACAATAGCGGTGAGCTTACGGAGCGCTTGGGACATGAGGCGTGCTTGTTTGCCCATGTGTTGCTGTCCCATGTCGCCTTCGATCTCATCTTTAGGGGTGAGTGCTGCGACAGAGTCGATGACGATGACGTCGATCTTGCCACTGCGGACGAGACTTTCAGTGATCTCAAGTCCTTGCTCACCAGTGTCGGGCTGGGAGATGAGGAGCTCTTGGATTTTGACGCCGATATTTTTTGCATACTCTGGATCCATTGCGTGTTCTGCGTCGATGTATGCGCAGACGCCGCCGAGCTTCTGTGCTTCAGCAACGACGTGGAGGGCAAGTGTTGTCTTACCGGATGATTCTGGCCCAAAGATTTCGATGATACGGCCACGGGGAAGTCCACCGATACCGAGCGCGATATCGAGGCCGATAGAACCAGTCGGGATCACACTGATGTCTACTTTGGGTGCATCGCCGAGCTTCATAATCGCACCTTCACCAAATTTTGTTTGGATGCTTTTGATAGTATCTTCGATCGAAGCGATGTCCATTGATTTTGCTTCTTTTGCTGTTTTCTTTGCCATATGTATGTAAAATTAAAACCAATAACGATTACTGATAGGGAATACCAGTGTTTGTTGCGACTGCTGTCGGTGTGTCGACAACGACGTGGTACGTCCGGACTTTTTGTTTACCAAACTGGTCTCTGAATGCGACTTCGACGATGTTGTACCCGGGAGAGAGTACAACTTCGTCAGTAAATACTCCTTCGCGATCAATCGCCACCGGTCTGCCGTTGATGAGGAGCTCTCGTGCGTGTCGCGCGGTGCCTGAGATCGGGAGGAATGGTGTCGTAAGGGTTGCGCCGTCTGTTGTGGTGGTGACAGTGAGAGGTGTACCAAAGACGAGGTCTTTGACATTGTACGCGACGAGGCCGAGCACCATGGTGCCCAGGAGTACATATAAACCTGCTGTAAGGGTGAAGGGGGATTTCATCAGTTTGTTGCGTGGTGTACTGTGCATATTATATACCCATTTCGTCTGCAAGTGCATCACTTGCGGCGTGTTTTAATCCTCCCTCGAGGACTTCTCGAGGCTTTGCTCCATCGGACGCTCCGATCACGCCACGTTCTTCGAGCATGTCCATGAGGCGTGCTGCACGAGCGTAGCCCACCTTGAGCTTACGCTGGAGGTAGGAAGTCGACGCTTTGCCTGCTTCCATGATGCACTGACGAGCTTCTTCATAGAGAGCGTCATCATCCTCGTTTTCCATAGAGTCGCTAAACATGTTCTTCTCACCAGTAATGTTGCCAGAGAGCTCAATGGTGTCGCGAATATCATCTGCAAATGCATTTTTGAGGTATTTTACGACACTCTTAACCTCATCTTCGCTAATATAGGCGGATTGGACGCGCTCTGGTTGGTTACTCTCAACAAGGGCCAGCGTATCACCGTTTCCAAGGAGTTTCTCAGCACCAGTCGTATCCAAGATAGTGCGAGAGTCGATACCTGTTGGGACACGAAGCGCAAGTCGAGAAGGGATATTTGCCTTGATGAGTCCGGTGATGATGTTGACTTCGGGGCGTTGAGTAGAGAGGATGAGGTGGATACCAACAGCTCGGGACATTTGTGCGAGACGGACGATGGCAGCTTCGAGCTCGCGAGGGAATGCCTGCATGATGTCGGCGAGCTCATCGATGATGATGACGATATAGGGCATACGATCGGGGGTACCGTCAGCATCTTCACCTGCGGGCTTGGCAAACGTGCTCGCGTATTTCTTGTGATACGAATCAATATCTCGCGCAGATTCACCCTCGAGGATGTCATAGCGTCTATTCATTTCTGTTGCGGCCCACTTGAGTGCCAAAATCGCTTTCTTTGGTTCTGTGATGACAGGGGTGAGGAGATGTGGGATACCGTTGTAGAGCGTGAGTTCGACACGCTTTGGGTCGACGAATATAAAGCGCAGATCATCGGGTCCGTGTTTATACAACAGGGAGGTGATGATGGAGTGAATCGTGACAGATTTTCCTGACCCCGTGGTGCCGGCAATCAAAAGGTGGGGCATTTTTGCAATACTGCGGAGCACTGATTTGCCGGCGATATTACGACCGAGCGCGATAGTAAGTGGTCTTGATTGTTGGAATGCAGGGTCAGAAAGGAGATTTGCAAGTCCAACTGTTGCCTTGGTCTTGTTTGGGATCTCGATACCGACGAGGGATTTGCCCGGGATCGGAGCTTCGATACGGAGCGGGTGTGCCGCGAGGGAGAGCGCGAGATCGTTTTGGAGGCCGACGATACGGGAGAGTTTGACTCCTTGGGCAGGTTTGAGCGCATAGCGGGTGACGGTCGGACCAATCGTGATTTCATCCATCTCTACTTCGATACCAAAGTTCCCCAGTGTCCGTCTAATAACATTGGCATTGGCCTTCACATCACCGACATTTGCCTTGCCTCGATCTCCTTCAAGGAGAGAGAGTGGGGGTGGCATGTATGCACCCGTGTGAGCTTTGGGACGTTTGGTATCGATGACGAGATCATTTGCAGACGCATCGGTCACTTTCATCACTGCAGGCGCGACAGGGATAGTACCCCTCTCGGATGGTTCCTGGTCAGGGAGTATCGGTTCAGACATATCATACGTATCTTCCTCGGAGTCAGTACTCGCAGGTCCCCTGTGAAAGATTGCACGGATGCGATCCCAGAGCTGTGCAAAAAATGGAAAGAGGTGTGGCGTCCGGTCAAAGAAGAGTGCAAATGAGCACGTCACCACGAACACCAATATGATACTCGCAAATGTTTTCTCAAACCCTGCAACGAGAGGGAGCGCAATGAGTCGACCGATGAGTCCGCCATGGACAGGATTCACAATGGCGACCAGGGTCAGGAGTGAAAGGAGACCGATACTAGCAGTGATGATCTCTCGGGCAGTTATTTCAAACTGTTTGTTGCGAACGAGAAAAATACCTGCCGTTCCAAATGAGAGTGGGATAATGAGTGCTCCTGCCCCAAAGAGTGCGTATGCAGCACGTGCTACGACAAATCCCCCAATACCCGCACCGCCTGCCATACCACCGAGTGCAATGAGCGCAATGAGGATG
>JAGOVD010000022.1 GCA_018060905.1 Minisyncoccota bacterium | reverse complement strand
ATACTATAGGCACAATGGTTCACTTTGATGAAGAAGAACAACAAAAGCGCTTTTCAAATCTTCGCACCGAAGAAGAAGAAGACCTGGTCGCAATGCTGGCACAGACACGGTACGGCATATCGTCCGTCAACCTCGCTGGTCAACCCATAGACAACGATGCTATCCGACTCATGGAAGAAAAAGACGCTCGTGCACTCGATGTTGCTCCATACAAACTCATCGGCAAGAAGCTCATGCTCGCCGTACGCTCCCCTGTTGCTGACGGTGCACTCAAGGCAAAAACAATGCTTGAAGCAAAGGGCTTTGATGTGACGTTTGTCATGGCGAGCGAAAACAGTATGAAAAAGGTTTGGAGTCGGTACGAAGACCTATCCTTTGCAACACGTTCGCGCGCAGGCGGTCTCGATGTGTCCCCCGACGTCCTCGTCGAACTGTCTCAGAAGATCAAAACACTCGATGACGCAGTCCGCGAGATCGAAACAGCGCTCGCTGATGACAGTTCTGCGCACCACCTCTCGCGTATCCTTGAGATTATCCTTGGTGCAGGCATCGGTCTCGGTGCCTCTGATGTCCACGTCGAACCTATGGAAGACAAGGTGGAGCTCAGATTCCGCCTCGATGGTGTACTACGCGTGGTCACCTACTTTAATGCACTGACGTACAAGCAGATCAATACGCGCATCAAACTCCTCTCTGGTCTCAAACTCACGATTAATAGCACGCCCCAAGACGGTCGTTTCAGTGCCTTTCTTGGTGTCGGACAAGAACAGGTGGAAATATCATTTCGTACATCTCTCATCCCAGGTGCGTATGGTGAGTCTATTGTGCTCCGTATTTTGAATCCCAAATCTATCCGCGTCGGACTCGAAGACCTCGGTATCTCTCCCCCAATGTTTGATATATTTATGCGCGAGATCAAAAAGCCAAACGGTATGATCCTCCTGACTGGTCCGACTGGATCTGGTAAAACTACGACGCTCTATGCATTCCTCCAGAAAATATATTCTCCCGAAATCAAAATCATCACCATCGAAGACCCGATCGAATACCACTTACCCGGCATTACCCAAACACAGACTGATCACAAAAAGGGCTACACATTCCTCGAGGGTTTGCGTAGCGCACTTCGACAAGACCCTGACGTCATCATGGTCGGTGAGATCCGCGATCCAGAAACTGCCAAGATTGCCGTTGAGTCAGCACTTACCGGTCACCTAGTCTTCTCCACCCTCCACACCAACAATGCCTCTGGTGTCATCCCTCGTCTCATCGACCTCGACGTGAATCCAAAAATTCTTGTCTCTGCATTGTCACTTTCAATCGCACAGCGTTTGGTGCGAACACTCTGTACCGAATGCCGATCTGAACGCCCCGTCACTGACGAAGAGAAAAAATATATCGAAAACATCTGGGACCATGCAGTAGCAACAGGGAAAAATATGGAACAGTTTGGCGTGAAGCGTGATGTCACCACGCTCTGGCAAGTCGCTGGCTGTACACACTGCAACATGACGGGCTACAAAGGACGACTGGGGATATTTGAAGTGATTCAAAACGATGAAAGTATTGAAAAGATAATTATTGCGAGTCCAAGTGAGCGTGATATTAAAAAAATAGCCGATGCGCAAGGTACGCTCGACATGCGCGAAGACGGCCTCATCAAAATCCTTCAAGGCAAAACTGACTTTGCAGAAGTGAGAAGTGTCGTTGATTTGGATGATGAGAAATAAAAAAGAACCTTTCGGTTCTTTTTAGAAAAAAGTTTTAATCTATTTTAATTTCTATAAGATTTTCACAATCCTGGAATTTTTCATTATAACGAAATTGTAAGTTTACTTTTGTTGCCGTTATTGCAACATAAATATAGTCAGGAGAGTTTGATGAAAGATCTGATGACTCAAAATACATATGCACTGATTTGTTCACGGGATAATGCTTTATTTCTTTTATAAGAAAACATATCTCCCAAGGTACAGTCGTTCCCCAGTTTTGAAATTTTATTGAAATAGATTTCCCAATTAACTTCGATTTTACCGAAGGTAAATCGGAATAATTTTTAATTATTGCCATTGTTTTATTTTTTAAATGATCAATGTTGTTTTATAGCTTTTACGCAAAAAAGCTCTAATCTCTAAACAGTCCTGATAAGAACAAGTCTTACCAGTAAGACATCTTTATAGGATAGCACCAGTCGGAACCAAAGCGTCCTGCGCCGAGATCTAGAACCGTAGCTGACTGCTTAGAGATTAGAGCCTTCTTGATATACAATAGATTTGTGAATGTCTGATGACAGCATAGCATATATACAAATTATGTCAAGTACTCCCCACAACCCCCTCGAACGCGCACCCGATGAACAGTTTTCGGACACTGTGTTGCGTCCGGGTTCATTCGATGATTACATTGGTCAAAGCCATATCAAAAAAAATCTCTCGATACTCATCGGAGCCGCCAAAGAGCGCGGACATAGCCCAGAACACATCCTCTTTTATGGTCCACCAGGGCTCGGCAAGACGACACTCGCGCACGTCATCGCTCGTGAAGTCGGTGCAAACATTCGTGTAACGAGTGGACCTGCGATTGAGCGTGTCGGCGACCTCGCAGCCATACTCACGAATCTCCAGCCAGGCGACATGCTCTTCATCGACGAGATCCATCGCCTCAACAAAACGATCGAGGAAGTCCTCTACCCTGTCATGGAGACCGGCAAGATGGATATCATGATCGGTAAGGGGCCATCAGCTCGCACGGTGCAGCTCGACTTGCCGCCGTTTACACTCGTCGGCGCAACCACCAGATTTGGCATGCTCTCTGCACCACTTCGCTCTCGTTTCTCTGGTGGTGCATTTCGATTGGAGTTCTACTCTGATGACGAGATCAGCACAATCCTTGGCCGTTCTGCCAATATCCTCGACATCAAGATGCCTAAAGCAATGCTCGGCGCAATCGCCTCACGATCACGTCAGACCCCTCGTATCGCCAACTATCTCCTGCGCCGTGTCCGCGACTACGCCCAAATGCAGAAAAAGGACATCAGTGATGATTCTATACAAGAAGCGTTCAAGCTGCTCGGCCTCGACGAAAACGGCCTCTCTGCAAACGACATCCTCATCCTGTGTACTCTCAAAGAGAAGTTCAATGGTGGACCAACAGGGGTGAAAAATCTCGCGGCTGCAACCGGTGAAGACGAAGGCACCATCGAAGACGTCGTCGAGCCATACCTCATCCAACTCGGCCTCATCGAGCGCACCTCACGCGGACGCGTATTATCTGAAAAGGGAAAAGAATATCTTGAGAGATAGTGTATAAAAATAATTTCAAAAAATGGGAGCGAATTTTTGGAAATTATTTTTATACACTATCTCCACTACATGGTGATACATTACTTTCTATCTGTGATACTATCGAAACATGTCACTCATTCTCGCGATTGATCCTGGATACGACCGCTGTGGAGTCGCCATTGTGCAGGCTGGCAGACCATCAGAGCTCATAGACTCATACTGTATCGAGACCAACAAAAAAGATCTGCAAGAAGCCCGTCTCTATCAGATTTATACTGAGATCACCGCCCTCATAGAAAAATATACACCGTCTCACATCGCCCTCGAAACACTCTTCTTCTCGGTAAACAAAAAGACGGCGATCAAAGTTGCGGAGTCTCGTGGCGTCATCGTCCTCATTGCAGGGCAACACCACCTCCCACTCATCGAACTTTCTCCCCAAGAAGTGAAGCTTGCGATGGCAGGTGTCGGCAATGCAGACAAAAAACAAGTCCAAAAGATGGTAGCGCTCACACTCAAAATAGATATCGCAAAGAAAATCGATGATGAAATCGACGCAATTGCACTCGGATTCGCCGCAGCAGAACAAATCCGAGTCAACACATTTCATTAGTGACAAAAAAATACTTGCAAAGGAAACCATAGTTTGATACAACGTAGTGTATAAAAATAATTAATTGAATGGGCATTTACCAATGAATACAGCAGATGATTTTAAAGAATTAACAGGACCAGACGCACTCGATGAAGTTGCCGGTGATATGGCTGGCATCGTCGAGATTGATGAAGAAGAAGCTCCTGTCGTAGAGGATGAGATTGAGGTAGTACTCGGAACAGATGATGGATCACTCTCCGAGGAAGAAGAACAGACCGATGACATGATGGAGTACATGTACGGCGAAAAACTAGATTATCGATAACAAATATCCCCCTCAGTATGAGGGGGATATTTGTTATCTCTTTTCAACGCATTTGGGGCAGAGACATCCTTTGGGTTTGATGTATTCGTTCCAGTATTCCTTGCCGTAGTCGTAGCAGAGCTCTTCTCCTGGAGCGATGTTCTTGATCGCGGATATGTACACTCTCCCCGCCGCTGTGTCGGGTTCACAGTTGGCACGACAAGAGTGGTTGATGTAGCGAGCGATGTTCTTGCGTGTCGTACCATCAATGTGACGGTTGGATGACGTTTCAAAGAGGTATCTCCCGCCGCGTCGGTTTGCTTCGGCAGCAGTGATAACCTCGCCAAAGTATTCGATGACACACTCACCCTTTTTGATCGGTACCTTGGCAAAGAGTCCAAGGCCGTTGATACCACGTTTGACGACGAGATCGTGAGGTGTTTTGTATTTGGGGATGTATTTGCGGGAAGCCATGAGAGAAAAGTATACCCTATGCGCGCCATTTGGCGTAGATGCCGGTGGTGAGTATGCGGTCGGTATCCTGTTGTGCTATACCGATATCCCCATATGAACAATCACCATCGGGAAGTGCTTTGTGAAGGAGTTCGCCGAACGTTCGAGCGGAATACCCTGATGCATACCCGTTCAAGATAACAAGCTTGGCATCTACTGAGAGAAGTTGCGGGATACCAGCAAGGAGCTCTTTGAGGGATTCTTCTATTTTCCATACTTCCCCTTTGGGGCCACGTCCAAATGCGGGAGGATCCATCACGATGACGTCAAATGTTTCTCCTCGTTGTATGAGCCGCTTGGCGTACTTGAGTGCATCCTCACAGATCACTCGCACTGCGTCTTTGGCAAGTCCTGAGTGGGCTATATTTTCTTTGACAGTTTCGATAGTACTCTTGGATGCATCAACATGTGTGACCTGCATGCCCGCCAAAGCACCCGCAACACTTGCAGCTCCGGTATATCCAAAAAGGTTGAGCATGCGAAGGTTGGGGTGTCGCTGTCCAAGCAAGAGTAATTCCTCCCACTGATGTGCATGTTCAGGAAACACTCCGATATGTTTGAAACCTTTGAAGGAGAGTGAGAGGGTCATGTCGCGCCATGAGATAGTCCATGATTTTGGTATACCCTTTTCGAGTTTCCATCTCTCTCCCTTGTCTGCCCAGACAAATTGCGCCTGTGCCTGTACCCACCTCGACGATGCCGTACGCTCCCACAACACCTGCGGGTCAGGGCGATCTAATACCACACTTCCAAATCGTTCAAGTTTGCGCCCGTCACCTGAATCGAGGAGTTCATATGCATCCCATCCTTTGGCTGTAATATCTTGTCGCTTCATCACGTACAAAATATATTATTATTCATCATCATACAAGTCTTAGTGTTTTGATTTTGTACGTGATTCATTATTTTTTCACGGCTTCCTGCATCGCTTCGGTAAGTGTGGGGTAGGTGAAAACAAACCCTTTGTCGATAAGAAGTTGCGGGCTCACGCGCTGACTCTTGGTCATTTCATCCAACAATTCCCCAAAGAGTGCTTTCCCAATCCATTGCGGGATCGTACCCCATACCTTTCGACTGATTGCATGTCCGAGTGTTTGCATAAAAACACTGTGTGTAACTTGTTCGGGGGCCGCGGCGTTGACAACACCTTGCAGTGTCGATGTCTGAAGTGCAAAGAGGTATGCGTTGACGATGTCGTCTTCGTGAATCCATGCCTGCCAAAAATCTTTGGATGAAAGTTTGAGAAGGAAACCAAATCGCGCACTTTTCTTGAGCTCCGCAATCATACCCCCATGTCCCACCACTGGTGCAGTGCGGATAGAGACGACTCGTGTTCCAAAGTTCTCAGCAGTGTGCGCTTCAATTTCCCATTCAGAAACAACATCTGCGAGAAATCCTGTACCCTTTGCAGATCGCTCAGTGAGCTCTTCATCTCCGCGCTCCCCATAATATCCAACCGCAGACGCACAGATGAAAATAGTAGGGCGGTTTATTGCACCGTGCATGCTTTGCACTATATGCCGAGTACTTATGATTCGACTATTGCGAATAGCTTTCATTTTCTCGAGCGTCCACTTCTGTGAGATAGGCTCTCCTGCGAGGTTGATGACGGCATCGGTGTGTTCGAGGACATTGAATGGGAGTTGCTGTGTCGTGATATCGCACTGAATAAAAAAGAGTTGCTCGTGTGTAAACCGAGGTGGAAAACGATCTACGACGATGACAGTGTCTCCGAGCGCAAGAAGTTTCTTGGAAAGCTGGGTTCCGATAAAGCCCGACCCTCCGGTAAGGACGATAGTCATACCTCTATGGTATCACGGAGTATTCTTTGGAATCTGGTACACAACAAAATCTGCCCGCCGTCATCTTTTGCAAAAATTGCTGTAGGGAGTAGTATGCGGCGTATGGATCACGTACAAAACCAGTCGGATTATCAGTATAAAGAAGCCCTTATATAAGGGTGTTTTGTACGTGATGGATACCTTTCTCGACATTGCCGAAAAAGTACTGCTTGCGATACTCAATTTCGTGTATTTTGTGATATTGTCCCTCTTGTTTTTACCCGCATTTTTTATCGTCACCTACATGCAAAAAACATGGGAAGAAAAAATGAAAGAAGTGCTCGGACTCTAGACTATCTTGATGAATCGGTTCTTGCCAATCTTGTAGGTACCAGTCAGTACGACGGTTGCATCTGACACTTTTTCTTTGGACTCAAAATCTGACACGGCTCCCGCTTCAAGAAGTCTTCGAAGTGCGCTTTTGGATTCGATGATTTTTTCATCTAGTAAAATATTTTCAAGGGTGCGATTGTTCCCCGCTATTTCAGTGATCGCATCAGTTACTTCACGCTGTTGAAATGTCGCAACGAATGCATTCTCTGCAACCACCGCCTCTTTCTCACTACTGCAGCTTTTCACAATTTCAAACGCAAGACGCATCTTGATGTCGCGAGGATTAATACCTTGAGCGAGTTCATCGGCAATCGTTTTGATCTGTGTCGGTGTGTAGTCAGTGCAAAGCTCAAATCCTGGCACGATCATACCGTCAGTCCATGACATAACCTTTCCATAGATATCAGAAGGTGTGTCTGCCAATGCGATCATGTTGCCGGTCGTCTTCCCCATTTTGGCACCAGTTGCGTCTTCGAGGAGCTTCATTGTGATGACGAACTTTTCTTTGTGTTTCATTTGCTTGAGCAATGTACGGCCCGCGAGCATGTTGAAGAGTTGGTCGTTGCCCCCTACTTCTCCGTCGACATCCATAGCAACTGAGTCGTAGCCTTGCAT
>JAGOVD010000021.1 GCA_018060905.1 Minisyncoccota bacterium | reverse complement strand
TCGCTGGAGCAGGAGCAGGGAAAACCAAGACCATCGTTCACCGCATGGGACACCTCATCACAAGTGGCGTGGCGCCGTCATCCATACTCGCCGTCACTTTCACGAACAAAGCGGCAAAGGAGATGCGAGAGCGTACTCTTTCCCTTATAGAAACAGGACAATCAGCACCCTTCGTCAGCACCTTTCATAGCCTCGGTGTTTTCTTACTCCGCAAGTTTGGTGTCTACAATGGTGTGAAGCGATTCACGGTACTGGATGATGCAGATACGATGTCACTGATCAAGGAGGCTCTCACCTCATTTGGAATTGACCCTAAAGTCAACGATCCCCGCAGTATTAAAAACACGATTAGTCGCTCAGCGAACGCATTCCTTGGCCCCGAACAGCTTGAAGGGGAGGCAAATCCAAGCTACCGTCTCGCGGGGCGCATTTGGAAAAAGTATAAAGCATTGAAACAAGAACAAAACGCCGTAGACTTCGACGACCTCCTCACGGAGACAGTACACCTCCTTGAGAAAGACAAGACGGTGCGTGACTGGTGCCATAGTACGTGGTCACACATCCACATCGATGAGTATCAAGATACCAATGAAGTACAGTATCGTATCGCTAAAGCGCTCGCATCGCACACCAAAAACTTGTGTGTTGTCGGAGATAGTGATCAGAGTATTTATTCATGGCGCGGAGCAAACATTAAAAATATTTTGGAATTTGAACGTGATTATCCCGAAGCAACAGTGGTGGTACTCGAAGAAAACTATCGCTCTACAAAGACCGTGCTTGCGGCAGCAAACGAAATCATTGAAAAAAATAAGTACCGTACTCCAAAAAAACTTTTCACCAACAACACCAACGGTGAAAATATCTCGGTCTACACCGCATATGATGAAACCGATGAGGCGAACTTCGTCGTCGAGCGCTGTATTGAACACATGGACAGTGGTGTTGTCGCATCTGATATTGCAGTACTCTTTCGTACGAACTTTCAGTCCCGCGTACTCGAAGAATCATTTCTTGCATACCATATCCCGTACCATGTTCTCGGTGTGCGATTCTTTGAACGCAAAGAGGTCAAAGATGTCCTCTGCTATATGCGCGCAGCACTCAACCCTAAAAGTCTCGTCGATATCAAGCGCATCATCAACGTGCCCGCGCGAGGGATCGGCAAGGTCACTATTGCAAAAGTATTTGCCAAAGAACCCCTCAGTGGAAAAGCTGAGCTATCCGTCACAAAATTTTTTGAGCTCTTGGCACGTATCCGCACCTACATGGAAAGTCATTCAGTCTCAGAAAGTATCAAGTACATCATCATCGAGAGTGGTATGGATGCGTACTACAAAGATGAGCCTGATGGACAAGAACATCTAGAAAACCTCGCTGAGCTCGTCACGCTCGGTACGCGCTACGATGCATTTGGTGCCGCGGATGGTATTGAAAAATTGATCGAAGAAGCCACCCTCATGAGTGATCAAGACAATATCGAGGCAGCGCACGGCGTCAAACTCATGACGATTCACGCTGCCAAAGGTTTGGAGTTTGCGGTCGTCTTTGTCGTCGGACTTGAACAAGGGCTCTTCCCCCATGATCGCGATCGCGGTGCAACAGGTGCTGATGCAGAAGAAGAACGCCGTCTCATGTACGTTGCACTCACGCGTGCCCGCCAGAAACTCTACCTCACGTATGCAAGCATGCGCACTATCTATGGTATGCGAGATGTCCGCATGCCGAGTGAGTTTGTCCTCGATATACCCGAAGAGCTCATCACCCGAGAGACGCGAGCAGGGGAAGCGGGGTTTGCCACCGTCTTCCTGTAAACAAAAATCCCCCATGAGATACTACGCTCGTAGTATCTCATGGGGGATTTGAATTCTCTATGAACTTCCAGTTCCAGGATTTGAATCAAATGCTCCATCAGAACTCATTTCGACACAATCCTCACCAACATAGTATGTACACTGACCACCGCTTGAATACGATCCCATCAAGTATGTGCCGTAAATATTATTGTTCGAATACATTCTTCCGCTCCCATTATAGACGAGAGCGAGTACCCCTTGACTTGCGTAGTCATTGATATAGATAAGCGTACTCCCACTACACGTACAGGTAAATGTAGATGTTTTCATACCGCCAAAATACCTTCCCCCGACCGCACGGGTTGTCTCAGGTGAAAGTGCAATCGCCGTCGTACAAAGGAGGCTGCCGAGAAGGACACTGATTGCGATTGCTTGTTTTGTTCGTCTGGTACTCATGTAGTTATTTGAGAAGCTCCCGGATATCAACCTCTGTCGTGACTGCATTACTTTCACCGTTTGCATTCTTGATCTTAATAATAACACGGATATAGGTTCTCCCTCCCGATCTCGTCACCGTCGTCCCTGTCAGATTCTGAACAAAGGTATCGAGTATCGCAGAGTACGTGGTCATACCGCTGTATCGCGCGAGCTGTGCTCTCATCTTTTCTGCAGTACCAAAGACAAAGGGAAACGTAATGGTAGTACCATCAGGAGACGCAAATGTTCCCACACTCTGCTCTCCATCGCTCGGCAACAAAACCATGTTACCGTACGGGGTAAATCCTGTGCCAGTAATCGTCAGCGTCTGCGGTGTACGCGTCACCACGGTGGGAGTTATCGCAGTAATGACTGGTTTCTCTGCGGTGGGAAGCACTGCGGTTGTTGGCGCAGGTAGACTTATCGTGCTCATTTTATATATGAGTGCTCGAGTAAATGCCCCCACAATACCGGTCGGACCACTGAGTCCTGCAGGCGTAAGTGTCTGATATGCGTATTTGATCTGGAGTCGGTTTACCGCAAGGGTAGTGAGTGCACCAAAATACGTCGTCTCGTAGCCAGGGGATCCTACACCACTCGTTGCAACTCGCGTGTCGGGGTCGCTATTGAGAAATACCTGCAGTTCTTTGACATCCAGACCGCGATCACCTTGTCTGAGGGTACGGGTGATCTCTGCCTGCACATATAAAGGTATAAGAAAAAGTAATGCACCTATAGCGAGTACCTTGTGAAAGCTGTTCATGGGGTAAGTATAGCACCTGGGTATTTATTGGGTGCGAGACTTTTTTCTTTTATACAACGTGATACAAATTAGAAATATGAAAATTTTCCATTTTTTGAAACCGCACCAGCTGCTGTAGGAGAAGAATTTTTTGGGTTATCACTTTTATATGCAGATCGATCAATCGAAATTATCGGTAGTCCCGCAGACCCCTTTGGGGTACCATCTTCATCAGTATGACCATGAACAACAAGGTTAACTCCTGCGGATTTTAATTTTGCTTCTAATTCATCTTTTTTGATATCTGATATCGTAGCGTCCTCAGAGAAATTAACTCTCGATTGTTTACTTGTTGATATAAAGATATCTCTAATAGTATTAAAGCTGGTAACTTGATCAGTGGTCAAACTTTGTCCTCCGTCATCAATATATGCCCCTAAACACGTCTGATAAAACATATTTATTTTATTTATTGAGGCGGTGATAGTTTCACCGTCTCCCATATTTTTAAATATGATATCCAGCATATCTTTGGTTATATTGGTATGTACATACAGAGTGTCATCGTATACCTGGATGAGTTGCTGCTTTTTTATGGCCTCTATAAGCTCTGGGGTAGT
This sequence comes from Minisyncoccota bacterium, assembly GCA_018060905.1. Taxonomy (GTDB): domain Bacteria; phylum Patescibacteriota; class Minisyncoccia; order Phycocordibacterales; family UBA9973; genus UBA4124. The sequence goes on along the minus strand of JAGOVD010000021.1, from coordinate 4,115 downwards.
AGCGAGCATCGCTTTTTTTATAGAATCAGTATTTTCTAGAATCTTAGTACCGATTATATTTTGAATACTCTTTGGCAATAAATCAGAGACCCGCAGTATGTCAGATATCGTAACTGTAGGGGCATCAGCGTGCTCAATGAAAGATATTTTTTCATTGAGGTCATTGATCGTGGTATGCCAAGCAGTAATATCTGAAGCGTTAAATGTTTGGGTATCAGACTCCATAATACGAAGCGTTTTCTCTTTTCTTTTGATTGTTTCTTTTATTTCAGTTGCAATAGAGTCTTTTTTATTTATAAACTCGGTTATAATTTCGCTTTTTTGATCGTCTGGTAAAAAATCGGCCAACTCAAGATTTCCTGAATATTGACTCAATCTTTTTTGCATATCATCTCCTACAGGAGATCCAAATTCAGTACTAAAGCCACATAAAACAGCATTAAACATGTTTTCATGATTACCTGACAGCCATACAACATCACCATTATTACTTTCTGCTTGTTTTTTTAATATGAGTAAATCACTATATATCTTTAAACCTTCAGGGGTTCGATCTCCAAGAATGTCTCCGATAAAAATAACTTTTTTATCTTGACCACTCCATACGGGTTCACCGGTATCAAATGAGGCCAATCCTCGATTCGTCAAATGTGCAACAAAGCTTTCATGAGAGCCGTTGAGGTCCCCAATAGATTCTTGTTCGTATTCTCTAACCCTCTCTGGTAATTGGATGTTTTTCTGAAGAAGCACGGTCTCCCGGGAGACGTGTTCTATATCCTCTGGTCGCATATCTGGTGCTTCCGGAACCACCACTGGTTCTACTCCAAGAGACTGTTCAAGTGCAGCTATTTTTTCTTGTGTTTCGTGTTCTTGAATTTGAGCTTCTTCTTCCTTTATCCACTCCTGTTCACTGAAATAGAGGATTGCCTGACGAATTCTTTTATTTTTCAAGTTTTCTTCTTCGTTAGTACTTAGTGTTTGTCGTGTTAGAAATTCTTCAAGTATGGGATAAGGGAAAGGTTTATTTTTATTATCACGACAACTGTGAGGAACTTCTTCGTACAATCTTGTTTTGATAGCGTTATAGATGTATCCGCCCACCACAATGCCGTCTAGGATTTTTTCTATTGTTTCCGTTCCTTGTTTGATTCGGTCAAAATACTCCTCATTTTTATTACCAAAAGACGTAGCCCTAATAGGTTCCTCGTGGCTATCCCTCCTTCCTTCTGGGTGCTCATTGTTCATGGCAAAATTATACATTTTTACTACCATATTCCAACCATACCCCTAAAAATAGATTTATTTGCTTTTACATTCACCATTCAGGCCAATTTTCTAAAATGCGCTATAGTATGTCTATATATATGAGAGCAAAGAAATCCCTCGGCCAACACTTCCTCACCTCTACCAAGGCGCTCTCGCAGATCATCGATGCGGGAGATATCAACACCAACGACCTCGTCCTTGAGATTGGCCCGGGCAAAGGCGTCCTTACCAAGCGACTCCTCGCAAAAGGTGCACGGGTCATCGCTATCGAGAAAGATCGTGAACTCATCCCACTCCTTGAAGAAACATTTGCAACCGAAATCGCAAGCGGGCAGTTAGTACTAATCGAACAAGACGTCTTGAAATTTGACCCTACCACCTACTTACTACTTACTACTACCTCCTATAAACTCATCGCGAACATTCCGTACTACATCACCGGTGCAATCATTGAGCAGTTTTTGAGTACTCTGAACCAACCATCATGCATGGTGCTCCTCATGCAACGCGAAGTCGCTGAACGGATTGTAGCCAGAGACAGTAAGCAAAGCATTCTCTCTATTGCGGTTAGTGCGTACGGCAACGCGAGCATTGTCGGGCGCGTACCACCAGGGGCATTTGTACCACCACCCACCGTTGAATCAGCGATCCTCCTCATCGCAGGTATCACTCGAGACTTTTTCACTGGTTGTGATGAATCACTCTTCTTTGCAGTCATGAAAGCAGTGTTTGGCAAAAAACGAAAGCAGATCGGCGGAAGTCTTGCCGAATTCTTGGGAGATAAGACAGCGGCACATGAGGTACTCCAGAAAACCGGCATCGCTCTCACGTCGCGCCCTGAAACACTCTCGCTCGCAGATTGGAAAAACCTCACGGAGACGATTACAAAAACAAAAAACAGTGTACAATTGAAAGGGTAATGGAATCCACCGAACAAACATTTAAACCGAGCAAACAATTTATCAAACGCGGCGCACTCGCGGTTGGTATCCTCGCGACTATTCTCGTCATCCAAACAAACTGGTTTCAAAACATCATTTCGAAAAAGGATGCGTCTGGACCAGTCGTCACCCCAACCACGGTAGGGGACCTCATTGCGAATGATACCAACGGCAACGCTATTCCTGACTGGGAAGAGCGACTCTGGGGGCTCGACCCGACCACGCTCTATACAAACGGCACGTCAAATGCAGAGATTATCGCCGCAAAGAAAAAATCCCTCGGTGTTACCGACACGAACACGGCACCCTTGGACGACACTGACCGTATCGCGCGCGAACTCTTTGTACTCACGGCAGCTCTCGGGCAGTCCGATGAGATTGACGATCAAACACTTCAAGCGATTGCCGGCAAGCTCGCTGCATCGATGGAGATCAAACAGGTCCCCAATGTGTATTCACTCAAAGATATCCGAACGGTGCAGACGAGTATACCCTCACTCACTCAGTATCATACCTCAATACAAAAAGTCTTTTCAAATTATGATGCGACGATATCCGAGATTGAGGTCCTCGCAACAGCACTTCAAAACGAAGACTTCAGCGGGTTACCCCAACTCAAGGAAAACGCAGCGCTCTATCAAAAAATCGCCAAAGAACTCAGTGTGCTCAATGTCCCGGTCGGACTCGCCCAAGACCATCTCTCGATTATCAACAGCTTTGCCGGGATTGCCACATCGCTCGTCTACATGACGGAACTCAACGACAATAGCTTCGCGGCACTCGTTGGAATCGCAGTGTACAAAAAATACACCATCAAACTCGATACTTCTGCGGCAAAAGTAAATGAGTATTTGACAAAATATGGTATATTATAAAAACATATGATACTCAAACGCATCATTTTCTCCATACTCCTCCTTGTTATAGCAATACCAGCGAGAACGTACGCTGCGCCACTGTGTTCTGATGGATCGGTTGCTCCAGGTGGCAACATCTGTAACTGTCCGAGTGCTGCATCGATTGGAGGAAGCAACTTCGTCCCTGGAAACGGATCAGGACTTACTAGAAACTCATACGCTGGCCTCAACTTTGGAGGTATCGCAGGATCCCTCGTCAGCTGTCTCAATGTGGCTGGTGCTATTTCAGGCGAAATCAAATCTCTCTGCGGCGATAAGTGCAACAAAGCAAAAGGTAATACTCCGAGTACGACAACTGGTGGTACCACTGATAGCATTCCGGCCAAAGTGGCGGCTGTCGAACAAAACACAAAGGAAGCAAAAGAAGACCTTGCCGCAACGACAAAGCGTGAGCAGTGTCTCAACGGCGCCGCAGACGCCCTCGCCAAAAACGCCCTTCAAAAGGTCGCCGACAAGACAGTGAACTGGGTCAAAACAGGGTTCAACGGCAATCCATTCTATGTTCGAGATACGACGTCATACTTGAAATCTATCGAAAACGAGAAACTCCATACCTATCTCAACAAATACGTCCAGACGAGCGATCCTGTTTTTGGCAATGCGCTCCGCTCAGTACTCAAACAACAAACAACCGGGTATACGGACGGATTTTTGAACAAGGCGATGAACACACCCGAGGGGAGAGCGTACCAAGATTTCCAAAGTGATTTCACCCAGGGGGGCTGGAATGCGTTCTTGAACCCCAACAACAACCCTGTTGGTGCATATTTCAACGCAGCAAATGAACTCAGCTATATCATCAATACCGCACAACAAGATGTGAAAGATGAACTTCAGCAAGGTAATGGCTTTCTCAGTATGAAAAAATGCGTTGAATATGAACCGATTATTAAAACCTCTAGGCCTCGAACATGTAACGGCGGTACTCCTGAAGATGAACTTCTCCCTGGTACAACCTGTGTTCCAGACCAAACAACTACAAGCACACCCT
>JAGOVD010000020.1 GCA_018060905.1 Minisyncoccota bacterium | reverse complement strand
TCTATACTCTATCATGAGCAGTAAAAAATCCCCAGAGGGGATTTTTTACTTCTTTTTGAGTTCCTTTCGCTTGACCGTTGGAGCTTTCTTTGAGAGGACATTTTTCTTCTTGCCTTCGACAATGCCCTGCTTCACGAGCATGTTGTGTGCTGTTGGAGAAACCTGTGCACCCATCTTGATCCAGTGCGTGATGCGGTCCTTTTCAAATGAGACATGGTCATTTTTCACCGTGTGCGTGCCAAGAATCTCGAGGAATTTACCGCTCTGGGCAGCATTTTTGCTGTCAGTACATACCAAGCGAAAAGCTGGTGCGTTTTTGCGTCCGATACGTTGTAGTCTGATCTTTAACATGTAGCGACGATAGTATCAGAGAATACGAGAAGAGTCAACAATTCTATACATTATATGATGCACATGGTACAGTGGCACAATGGAAAAAGTCTCAATCGGTACTGAACTCGAAGGTACTATCAATATTTCAACCAAAGGCATCGGCTATGTGAAGATTCGCGACCTCGGCATCACGATCGAAGTCCCCCGTGAAGCACTCAACCGTGCATTTCATGGCGACACCGTCAAAGTCGCAATCACCGCGCTTCCTCCCGCAGAAAATCCAGCCGGCAAGGTCATCGATATCACCCGCCGTGCAAAGGTCGGGTACTCAGGCACGCTCTCCTTTGAACAAGGTACACACTGCATCGTCAGCAACGATGGTCGCATGTACACACCCATCAGTATCCCTGAAGGAAACCTTGGTGGAGCAAAAAAGGGAGACAAAGTATTTTGTGCTATCACTGACTGGCCGGACCCGATGGGTACTCCGACTGGTGAAGTCGTCAAAGTGCTCGGTAAGCCATTTGAAAACAACGCCGAGATGCTCTCACTCGCATTGGAAAAAGGATTCGACAACGAATACCCTCCTGCAGTGGATGCAGAAGCGGCAGCAATCAAAGCACACGGCATCAGTGAAGACGAGAAAAACAATCGCCGAGATTTCCGACAGATCACCACGTTTACTATCGACCCCGAAGATGCAAAAGACTTCGACGATGCTATCTCAGTTCAGTTTTTGGACGGGGGCAACATAGAGGTTGGTATCCACATTGCCGATGTGTCCCACTATGTACAGCCCAACACTGCACTTGATACCGAAGCATACCGCCGTGCAACTAGTGTCTATCTCGTCGATCGCACGATCCCAATGCTTCCTGAAGCATTGTCCAACGATCTCTGTTCACTCAACCCTGACGTTGACCGTCTCACGATGTCTGCAGTGTTTGTGATCGATCCAAAGATGCAGGTCATCGATGAATGGTATGGCAAGACGATCATTCATTCACACCAGCGCTTTACGTATGAAAATGCGCAACAGGTACTCGATACAAAAAATGGTCCGTTCCTCAAGGAGCTCGAATCCGCCCTCGCAATCGCCCAACACCTTGAAAAGGAACGCTTCCAAAATGGCGCAATGATGCTCGATACCCAAGAAGTGAAGTTCAAACTCGATGCCAATGGCGTCCCACTCTCTGCGTACATAAAAGAGCGTGGACAGACCCATCACATGATTGAAGAACTCATGTTGCTCGCCAATCGTAAGGTTGCTGAATTCATTTCCAAGGGTGACAAGGAAAATGAACGTATCTTTGTGTACCGCATCCATGATGCGCCTGATCCTGAGCGTATGGACGACCTCAAACTCTTTTTGAAACGTATGGGTCACACCCTGCGCACCGATGATGACGGTATCATCCCTGCACGCGCGCTCAATGAGCTTGTGCAATCTCTTGAAGGCAAACCCGAAAAAGAAACGATTCAGACTGCGATTGTCCGTTCCATGGCAAAAGCGGTCTACTCGACCAAAAACATCGGGCACTACGGTCTCGCCTTTGAATTCTACACACACTTCACTTCTCCGATTCGTCGCTACCCCGACACCGTCGTCCACCGCCTCCTCACCGAGTACCTCACAAACAAACACATCCCCAAAGAATTGTGGGAATACTATGACCGTGTCTGCCTCCATTCATCTCAACGCGAAAAAGAAGCAGCAGATGCAGAACGAGCATCAATCAAATACAAACAGGTTGAATACATGTCGACACGCATCGGACAAATCTTTGACGGTGTCGTCACCGGTGTCTCACAAAACGGACTCTTTGTCGAAGAAAAAGGTACCAAGTGTGAAGGTATGGTGCGATTGCGCGATATCGGCAACGACTATTTTGAATACAATGACAAAGAGCTCGCCATCGTCGGCAAGCGCACACGCAAAGAATACCGTATCGGCGACAACGTACGATTTAAAGTAACGAATGCAGATCTCAATAAACGCATGCTCGACTACGCTTTTGTATAACCTATGCGATCTCATCTCCTCTTCATCTCGAGCACACTCGTCATTGTAACCGTCGTATGTACGGCTTCTATCTTATGGGCCGAAGCGCCGACAGGAGTGTTTGTCTCACCCCGCCATACGCCAACCGCTATAACGATTGGGTGGGTGGGCGACATGGTCCCAAATCAAGATATCACATACAACGAAACGGTCTTTCAACATGTTTTAGCGGAGCTCCAACAGCCCGACCTCATGATCGGCAATCTCGAAGGCACATTTGCTCTTCCTGACCGCATGACAAAATGCGTGTACATCCCGACAATGTGTCATGCATTTGCCGGTGATCCTTCGTTTGCAGAAGCGCTTCGTACTGCTGGATTTGATTTCGTCTCACTCGTGAACAACCATTCGTATGATTTCATGCGCGAAGGTCTGGAGGACACCGAAACAGTGCTTAAGGAAGCAGGTATCCCATTTGTTTCGCCAACACAACCAACAGCAAGCATCACCGTGAAAGACAAACGTATCGGCATCCTCGGACTCTCGAGTACTGAACCCGCACAAACGATCAATGACTATGACTTCATCACCGGACAAGTCATGGCACTGAAGCAAGCAAACGATTTCGTCATTGTTATATTTCACGGAGGAGCAGAAGGTGCAGACAAAACTACTGTTCCTGGTACCAACGAATACGTCGGAAGTGAAGACCGTGGCAACGTCGAGCTCATGGCACGAACTGCTGTCGATGCGGGTGCAGACCTCATCCTCGGATCAGGACCACACGTGCTTCGCAAAATAGAGACATACAACCGTGGAGTGATCGCCTACTCACTCGGCAACTTTGTTGGTAGTGGCAAACTCACCACAACAGGGATCCTCGGCATCTCCGGTATATTTACTGCAACCTTAGAAAAAAGTACCCCAACCACATATGACTTCACTTCAATCCAACTCTCGCGTGATGGAGTTCCCTCTCTAGATTTCCTACATCAAGGCGAGCAACTGATCACTTCACTGTCTCAATAAAAACATTCATCCATAGATTGTCAACATTCGCCAATTCCCTTTTATTTGCTACAATAGACACGTTTCACCTATGGCAAATACTCTGCATCTCATACAAATCATCTCGAGCATTGCCCTCATCGGTCTTGTACTCCTCCAACGAGCACAGTCTGATTCTGGGACTTCACTCGGTGGTGACAACGCATCATTCTTCCAAACTCGTCGAGGAGCCGAACGCTTTTTGTTCTTGCTCACGGCTGGAGTCTCGGTTGTATTTGTCGCGTCGAGTCTCGCAGTGATCATTCTCTAACCTGAGAGAACCCTATGCCCCATAGTGTGTCATCGCGTATGACCACCTTTTTCTCATATATCACCCAACACAAAATCCCTTCTCGACAGACACTCAACGCGCTGTGTACTCCGCCGTTGACGTGGTATGGATTCATCCTCTATGGATTGCTCGCTTCAATTATCGTCGTTTTTTATATTCTCCTTATCACGATTAATGCTCGATTCCTCGTCCCTATCCCTGCTCGAGGCGGCACGATCACCGAAGGCGTCATCGGTGCACCCCGATTCATCAACCCCATCATCGCAACCACGGAAACTGATGTGGCACTGACGAATCTCCTTTTTGCAGGTCTCATGAGGAAAGAGACGACTGATGGCACTGTTGTTCCAGAACTTGCACAGTCATATACACTTTCTCCTGACGGACTCACCTACACATTTGTACTTCGTGACAAGTTGAAATGGAGTGATAGAAAACCTCTCACGAGTACCGATGTCGCGTTTACCATTGCGACTCTCGCCGATCCACTACTGAACCCCTCGACGAGTACGTACTGGCAAGGAGCGACCGTCACAACCCCCTCTCCAACGACGGTGAGTATCAGCTTTGGCGAGCCGAGACCCGACTTCCTATCACGAGCGACCATTGGTATCATCCCTGAACATATATGGAGCGCTGTGCCAGCAGAATCATTTACTGATGCTCCCGCAAATCTCAAACCAATCGGAAGTGGCATGTATACGTTTCGGGCACTAACTACGGAAAACAATGTTCCTGTCGCAATCGAACTGCGTCGCAATAAAAACTATGCCCTCGGAAAAACATACGTTGCTACGTACCGTGTCGCCTTTTTTGCCAATCAAAATGACCTCCTCGAAGCCCTCAACAGCGGTAGTATCGATATGACCATCGCTGCAACATCAAAGACCGCAACACAAGTAACAAACGACGATCTCTCTATTGAAAAAATAGCCAGCCGATACAACGTCGCACTGTTTCGCCAGCGCAGTGAACCAATACTCGGGAACCAAAAATTTGTAGAGATACTCCATCGTGCAGTTGACAAAAACGCCATACTTGCTACAGTTGAAAACGGTTACGGGATACTCCCGAGTACTCCGACGAGTCACACTGACACCCCTGCGAGCACCGATGATATTTTCAACGAATTGAAATCTCTCGGATATACCTATACTGACGGAACGCTTTCCAAAGATGGTGCACCGGTTGGGTTTGCTATCGCTGTCGAGAATGATGAGCTCGTATTGCGCACTGCACAAACGCTTGCGCAAGCACTCGCTCAGTTTGGTATCGTTGTCACCGTCAAAGCGTTTGATCCTGGCATATTTCAAGACCGCCTCAGATCCAGCCAATACCCCATCGTATTGGCACGCGAGTATGACGTCGATATTCCGCAAACATACGAGCCAGTACTTGCACTGTACAGCAATGCATACCCCTTTATTACAAAATCATCACTCCATGTTTCCATCCCTCGATATCTACCCGCGATGAGTGACCGCTATATCGAAGCACTCGATTGGCACACCACCGTCGATACCGTATGGAAAATATTTTCACGCACTACTATCAATAACAAACAATAAGTATGGAACCAACAAAACCACATCACCCACATCCAGCAAAGAAACCTTTTACAAAGCCAAAACGATCCTTCGGAAACCGACGGCAGTTTGACCGTGGCCGACGCCCTGCACAGCCGACCATGAACGCAAACGATCTCATGAACGAACCACTCGAGCGTAAGACTGCGCACATCCCCAACCCTGACCCAGGCGTTATCCGTATCATCCCACTTGGCGGTGTCGAAGAAATCGGCAAAAACATGACGGTCATCGAGATCGGCGATGACATCATCGTCATTGATGCAGGAATGCACTTTTCTTCTGGAGAAACTCCGGGTATTGATTACATCATCCCCAACACACGATACCTCGAAGAACGCAAGGATAAAATCCGCGCACTCATCATCACCCACGGTCACTTGGACCATATCGGCGGCGTCCCACTCGTACTCTCTCGTATCGGCAACCCACCTGTCTACTCTCGTAACCTCTCTGTGTTGATGCTCAAGAAACGACAAGCTGAATTCCCTCACCTCCCCCCACTCAACGCAATCGTCGTAGAAAATGACAACTCCATCATGCTCGGTGCTATGAAGGTCAAGTTTTGGGGCGTTACTCACACAATCCCCGACTCTATGGGTATTATTATCGAAACACCGTACGGTGATATCGTCACTCCGGGAGACTACAAGCTCGACCAGATCGACGGTGTTGTAACTGACCGTGAAGAAGAAGAGTACAAAATCTTTGACAATTCAAAGACACTACTTCTCCTGACCGACTCGACGAACATCGAAAATGAAGGATTTGCGATGCCAGAAATCAAAGTGCACCAAGGTATCGAGAGTATCTTGCGAAGAGAGAAAAATAACAGAATCTTCATGGCTGCGTTTGCGTCTCACATCACTCGACTGATTCGAATAATCGAAATAGCCGAAGAGATGGGCAAAAAGATCGTGCTCGAAGGCCGCTCAATGAAATCAAATATTGAAATCATCTTAGAAGCAGGATTACTCAAAGTACAAAAAGGTACCATTATTTCAGTTGAAGAGATAGACAAGTACCCACCAGATCGAATCCTTGTCCTCATTACAGGAGCCCAAGGTGAAGAATTTGGAGGATTGAATCGTATCGCGCAGAAAACAAACAAGAAGCTTTCGCTCAAAAAAGGTGATCGTATTATTCTTTCTGCATCCGTCATTCCAGGAAATGAACGCGCGGTAGAAAAGATGAAAGATGGTTTGTCTCGCCAAGGAGTCCGCTTGATAAGCTACCGAACCCCTGGAGAGGAAATCGTGCATGCAACTGGTCACGGCAACAAAGAAGATGTGAAGTGGTTGCACAAAAAAATCAACGAAAAATTCTTTATCCCAATTCATGGAAATCATTTCCGTTTGGAACTCCACAAAGAACTCGTCATGGAACTCGGTATGCCAGAACAGAACATTGTTGTTCCTGATAACGGCTCAATCATCGAAATCACTGACAACGGTACAAAGATTGGTGTTCGAAAAGAAAAAGCTCCATCAAGCCCAATGATGGTTGATGGATTCTCAGTCGGCGATGAGCAAAACGTCGTCATTCGCGATCGTCAGATGCTCTCAGAGGATGGTATGTTCGTCGTCATGGTCGTCATTGACCAAAAGACAGGTATGCTTCGCAAGTCTCCCGATATCATTTCTCGTGGATTTGTCTATCTCAAAGAAAACCAAGAGCTCCTCCGCCAGACCCGTATCCTTACGAAGCGCACTGTTGAAATGGCAACCAAAAATATGGGAACTGCCGACATCGACGGACTCAAAAACACGGTGGCAGATACCGTCGGCAAATACCTCCTCCAAAAGACTGCGAAGCGACCGCTCGTCATTCCTGTGATATTATTGATGTAATATGCGTCCGCTTCGGCCAATCTTCCTCGCCTCATTTTTCTTCTCGGTACATGTGGCCCTGTTGTCATACCTCAACTCGACGGTGCTTGCTCTGCACACGAGCGGGCTACAGATAACTCTCGCCTACACGCTCTCGTCGGCCCTCTCACTGGTATTTCTCATTGGCGCGGGCAACATAGTGCGCAAGACCGGATCGAGCAAATTCCTCGTCGGTACGCTCGTGCTGTGCATGCTCCTTCTCCTTGCCCTTGGGACAATTGCAGCACACACCTGGTTTGTACTCGTCTTCATATTGTACTTCTCCCTCAACACCGTCATCTGGTACGGATTTGATCTCGTGATCGAGCACTACAGCCGAGAAGCCGTCACGGGTAATATCCGCGGAATATATCTCACACTCAACAATGCCGGGTGGGTCATGGCACCGATGGCAGCGAGCCTCATTGCAACTACTATCGGGTTCTCTGGGACCTACATCGCCGCAGCACTTGCGGTGTGTTTCTCTGCAATCCTCATCAAGACAACAGCCAAAATCCCCCTCCCTACCCATCTACCCAAGATTTCATTTAGTGATTCTTTTCGTGCAATCAATGCGCACCTTCATGCACGGCGGATTGTCGTCCTCTATTTCAGCATTCAATTTTTCTTTGCATGGATGGTACTCTACATGATCCCATACCTCACCAGTCTCGGCTTTGGACTTGGTATGATCGGTATTATCTTGAGCGTTATGCTTCT
>JAGOVD010000019.1 GCA_018060905.1 Minisyncoccota bacterium | reverse complement strand
ACACTCTTTGAACTCGGCAAGGTAGTAGAAAAGATTCGCTAAAATATGCGTCACGTACAAAATGACTCAATGTTGCATGGTCAGTAAAGGTAGCCATATTTCGTACGTGATGCGATAATACGAACGTGCAACAGACAGCAGTTCCAGAACCGGTATTCCTCAACGTCGAGTTTATATTCTCGTGGCTGTGGGGACATGTCGCTCCTATTTTTACTCGTGAGTTTCTCGCATCGCTCAAGTTGTTTGCCTCACTTCTCCTCATCCTTGCCATTGCACTTGTTTTATACTGCATCGTACGTATCTATGAGATCAAGCAAGAGGACAAGAAAAAAGAAGCAGCAGCCAAAGCGTCGAGCGCACCACGCCCCGCCACTGCAGACCGTGGAGCGAGTATATCGGACACTTTGCCCGGTGCTACTGCAATCACGCAGGAACGCAATGAGACGTGGGAACATATCCGTGCAAACCTTCTCTCTGATAGCCCCAGTGATTGGCGACTCGGTATTATCGAGGCAGATATTTACCTCGATCGATTGCTCGATGACAAGGGGTATCGAGGAGATACGATGGGGGACAAGTTGAAGAACCTCACTGATGCACAGCTCCCATCGCTCCAAATCGCATGGGAAGCGCACAAGGTACGCAACCGGATTGCGCATGATGGCGCCGCCTTTGTGCTCACGATGCCTGAAGCTCGTCGTACGCTCTCGTATTTTGAAATCGTCTTTCGCGACCTTGGCGCAATCGCGTAAGTTGCGTTGTTGAGGTTCGTCTTGTATGATGGTTTCTGCACCTATCGCGGGATAGAGAAGCGGCATCTCGTAAGGCTCATAACCTTAAGACCCACGTTCGACTCGTGGTCCCGCAACAAGAATAAAGACAAAAACCGGTTATGCCGGTTTTTGTCTTTATTCTATTTTGAACCTTTAATGATTTTGTGTATCAAGAAAATGCTTTTAGAAAATGGTGTAGAAAATAAAGATTTGTTCTGTACCATTCAGATCAATATCACCCATAAGCCCAGAATTAAGGCAGTATTGAAATATTGGAAAAACCTGTTAGAATTGAACAGCGACCAAATCGGTAACCCGAGTTTTGTGAAAACAACAGCTCGTAAAGTATACGATAATCACGAGACATATATGGGGATTTGTCGCTTGAAAGTCCGCAAAAGTACCGCCTTGAAATATAGTGTACTAGGACTTATAAAGGCAATTAAACGTAGCATTTCAATGCCGGTGTAGCTCAGGTAGTTAGAGCATCTCACTCATAAAGAGAAGGTCACAAGTGCAAGTCTTGTCACCGGCACATTCCGTTCCATGCAGTTTTCTGTTCTTTGAAAATATGTGAGATTATGTATAATAGGGGAGCTTTTGGAAGGTTATGGTTAAGCAGAAAAAAGCTCGTATTTGAAGGATATTTTCAAATGCGGACGTAGCTCAACTGGTTAGAGCACCCGCCTGTCACGCGGGAGGTTACGGGTTCAAGTCCCGCCGTTCGCGCAAGATCGAAAATCCCTAGGTTTGTTCCTAGGGATTTTCGTATCTCTGCGCGATGAGGAGCACAACAACTGCTTGTTGTGTGTCGGGATCTTGAACGCCAGAGCCATGTCGGAGACAGGCGAGGCGGTGCCCAGACCTATTGAGAATCAATGGAGTCGCGGGCAAGTCCCGCCGTTCGCGCAAGAAAGTAGTTTTCAACGGCTCAATGAAAAAATACCTATAACAATAAAGGATTCTGTACTACACTTATCTATATGATAACAAAAGACTTGGAGGACTATATTCGCACATCCTTAGCAAAAGGAATTCCATACGAGACAATACGGACAAACTTACTTACCCAAGGGTGGCATGCTGACGAAATACAACAGGCATATACTGCTCAAGTAAGTATTTCGCTCACGCCAATTTCTCAACATCGAAAACCTGTGTTTTCAAAAATAGTACTTATTCTCCCTGTTCTCGTACTTGGTGCAGCTGTTGCATATGCACATTACACAGGATATTTCATGTCGCTTGATACAATAACGTCACAATCATTGACTGCTGCGCAACAGTCAAAAAGCGCTTCATTTGACACAACCGTTACGGTTGATATTCCATTGAGTACTGCAGGTGTTACTGATTCGCTTGAACAACAAATGCAAAGTTCTTTTTCTGGGACGTATAGCCTCACTGCAAAAGGATCGTTTGATTTCACCGATACTGTTAACAGTAAAACAACAACCGCACTCTCTCTCGTGTCCAACAAATTAACCACTTCTCTTGAGTTGCGCACCGTCCAAGGGACGCTCTATGCGCGTATACTGAAGGCGCCAACGATTGCTTTTTTACCAGTACTGACGAGTATCGAAAACAAGTGGGTATCATTTCCATATGACAATCCATCGTCCCAAGCAACACAGCTCCCGATTGCTGCACTGACCGGTGTTGATATGTCGATTATTGAGAAATTGACTGATGAGCAAAAACAAGGCTTATACGACATCACCAAAGATGCAACATTTATACGGATTACTAAACGCTTACTCCCAGAGAAAATTGGAGATACGTTGTCATATCACTTTATTTTTGATTTGGACCGTGAGGGGATAGAAGCATATCTCGAAAACGTCAAAGAGTATATTCGCGACATCGGTAAGGATGATTCATACTTATCTACCTTTGATCCGACGCAGTATGGAGAAAATTTGGACAAGGTTAAAAACTTTAGTGGGGAATTATGGATTGGAAAAAATGATCACCTCCTCTACAAAGCACTTGTTGGGTTTGATATAGAGACCGAGGATCAAAAATCAGTTGCCGTATCGATTGCAAGTATTTTCAGTGGTTGGAATACTCCTGTGGTCGTCGAAATTCCACAAGGTGTAGTAACGTTTGAGCAGCTACTTGGACCACTCCTTGGTGCAAGTCGGGAAAAAGGAATGGATGCCCAAATAAAGAGCTCCCTTTCCAATCTTCGAGCAGAAGCAGAGCTCTATTATGATTCAAGCGCGGGAGGGAGTTACAGCGGTTTCTGTGGATCTGCAGTTGTACAGAATACAAAATCATCAATCCAAACAAGTACAACAACGTTTACTTGTAAAGATAGTACGACACAGTGGGCAGCTACTGCACCAATAAGTGATACATCGTATTTCTGCGTTGACTCCACTGGGTTTAGTGGTTCGGTAACAAAATTAGCATCTACAACAAGCTGTATTCAATAAAACCTGTACGGAGCGCATAGCGTGTATGTTCGTCTAAAATGCTATACTACCCCTATGAAAATGTATACAACTATTATGCTCAGTCTCGCAATTGCTAGTTTTGTAGTAACGGGAGTACACGCACAGGTGCCAATGCCGGCACCCGCACTCACCGCAAAAGGTGTTGCGATTTATGGTTGGAAAGACGAAGTACAGACACCAATCTATCTCAAGAATGAACACCGACTCTATCCAATCGCAAGTCTCACCAAACTGGTCACTGCCAAGGTTGCCGAAGAGTTGTACAAGCCTGAGCAGCTCTTTACGATCAGTAAGGCAGCTGCATCGACCTACGGGATAACCAACGGTATAAAAATCGGTTCACAGTTTACTCGTGACGACTTGCTCAAGGCGCTTCTCGTCAACTCGAGCAATGATGCTGCAGCAGCACTTATGGAGCCAGTCGGGAGCAAAACATTTCTCAGTCGTATGAACGAGATACTGCATACAAACAAATACACGACAACCTCATTCGTCAATCCGTCTGGTCTTGATCCACTCAAAAAGACCATTAAGCCCAATCGCATGACGCCGTATCATCTCACCCGACTCCTCAACGACATTTATCAAAAGGATCCGCTTCTCGTTGATATTATGGCCCAAGAAATGGTTGAAATCACTGATTTGAAGAACGGCACTCCCTCTGTCTTGAAACAAACCAACATACTCTATCGAGATGATCTTTATAAAGACAAGGTCATCATGAGCAAGACAGGACTTACCAACCTTGCAGGGCAAAATCTCGCCTTTATTACACCCGGTAACGACCAGTACGACTACATCTCTATCGTGATCCTTGGATCAAAGAGTCGAGCGATCGATTCCAAAAAAGTTCTCGACTGGCTCGATACGACCAACGAAAACTTTGGCGGGTAAGGCACACTGGTTGACATTCAAACAAAAGGGTGTTACCATAGCTCATTATTCTAAATATATTGTGTTATTGACTACGAAGTCAGGTTGACACAGTAGAACAATAAATAACACAAATATTATGACAACATCATCACCGCGTCCAAAACGCACGTTTTCTAGCCGTTCAAGCACATCCCATACAGCACGAAGTACTACGCCACGAAGTGGTGGATTTTCAGCCGGTAGAATTGTGACTTCTATTGGTTCAGGTTCACGCTTTGGCGAAGGATCTCGAGGTAGTTATGGTGCACGACCAAGCTATGGAGCAAGTCGTGGAGGATTTAGCGGGGGAAGTAGAGGAGGATTTGGAGGCAATCGCGGACGATCATCAGGTGGTGGTGGACGTCGTGGTCCCAAGGCTGACTACATTGATGAAAATCGTTTTATCAACAAAGCTCCGATACAAACCGAAGAAGTGGTCTACACACCGACACATACGTTTTCTGATTTCAAGATTCATGAACAGCTCGGCAAGAACTTGGCAAACAAAGGCTTCGTCCATCCATCTCCGATTCAGGATCAGGCTATCCCTGTACTTCTCGAAGGCAAAGACGTCATTGGTATCGCATCGACCGGTACCGGCAAGACTGCTGCATTTTTAATCCCTATCATCAACAAATTCGTTGAGGACCGCAGGCACCAAGCACTCGTGCTTGCACCGACACGAGAGCTCGCGCAGCAGATCGAAGAAGAGTTTCGACTCTTTACTGTCGGTATGCGACTTTTCTCGGTGTCAGTTGTTGGAGGGCTTCCAATCACCAAACAAATCCGTGAGATTGACCAAGGTGTTCACATCGTCATCGGTACTCCGGGACGTGTCAAAGATCTCATTGAACGCGGTAAACTCAAAATGAAAGATTTTAATACAATCGTCCTCGATGAAGCTGACCGCATGCTTGATATGGGATTTGTGGACGACATGCGCGAGATCCTCGGTGCCATGCCAGCAGAAAAGCACGGAATGTTTTTCTCGGCGACGTTTTCTGGTCCGATCAAGGCACTCTGCAATGACTTCCTTCGCAATCCAGTGACGATCTCGCTCAAGACACGTGACACCTCTGCAAGTGTCGACCAAGATGTCGTCCGTGTCGCACGTGGCGAAGACAAAATGGACGTGCTCCACGACCTCCTCAACAAGCCTGATTTCAAAAAGGTACTTATCTTTCGCGAGACGAAGCGTCATGTCGATGAACTCGCTCGTGACCTCAAAAAGCGTGGTTTCTCTGCACTCCCACTCCATGGCGATATGCGTAGTCGTGAGCGTATGCGCACTGTTGAATCATTCTCCAAAGGTCTCGCCAAGATTGTGGTAGCCACTGACGTTGCCGCACGCGGTATCGACATTCCTGATATCACGCACGTCATCAACTATGATGTACCATCGACCTACGACACGTACATTCACCGCATCGGCCGTACCGGACGTGCGAACAAGAAGGGTATTGCATTGACCTTCGTTAGGTAATTGAAAAATCACATTTTTGTGATATCGTACTAATACCTCGATGAAGTTAGGGTGCCGGCTTGGATGCAGCCAGTCACATAATGAGTGCGTAACAGCTCACTGGCGGAGAGGTACTGTGTGTCACCTGCAACTCGGTGACACACAGTATTATTGCCGTTATAGCTCAGCTGGTAGAGCACTCCATTGGTAATGGGGAGGTCATCGGTTCAAACCCGATTAACGGCTCCTGAAAAAATCATGACTTGTTCATGGTTTTTTTCATGGAGGCAAAGGGTTTGAACTGGGAAAGGGGTCGGGAAAACGGGAGTTTTCCCGTGGTGGAGGCAGGACGAAGTCCGTTGGAACCGCAAGGTTTCCAAAGCGCAGCGAAGCGAGCAGTGAAATCCCGATTAACGGCTCCGTAAACTTGACTTTCTAGTCTTTTTCCGTGTAGAATGAGAAAAAATTTTATAATCAAACAACTGTTTTTTCTATGGGAAATTTTTCAGTCCATAACTCCACTCGACAAAAAAATGGGTGGGAAGTTATTCAGAATGCCACAAACGGCGCAAAGCAAGCCGCAGTAAAATTGCGAAGAAATGCAGATAATACTTTAGATGATGATTTTGATGAAGAGTCAGAAGACATCTTCAAAGAAACTGAAGACTTCTTTGAGAAACCAGAAGAGTAACTTCTTACACAATGGGCCAGACTATCATATAGTGCTGGCCTTTGTCTTTTCCGGGATTTCTGCTATAGTGTAAGCCTTATTGTCGCCCGGAGACGGGCCTTTATTTTATCAAGAATACATATATGGAAATCCGAAACATTGCAATTATTGCCCACGTCGACCACGGCAAAACAACTTTGACTGACAAGATGCTCGCATTCTGCGGCGAGGTGCTTGATGGCGCGTCTATGGACTCAAATGCAATCGAGCTTGAACGTGGTATCACCATCTATGCCAAGAACACTGCCGTTTTTTACAAGGACACCAAGATCAACATTGTCGATACTCCAGGTCACGCCGACTTCGGTTCAGAGGTTGAACGAGTACTTCGATCCATCGACTCTGTCCTCCTTATCGTCGATGCCCAAGAAGGTCCGATGCCACAGACTCGCTTTGTGTTGAAGAAGTCATTGGAGCTCGGATTGAACCCCATCGTCGTCATCAACAAGATCGACAAGCCAGGTGCTGACTGTGCACATACGCACGATGCAGTGTTTGAACTCTTTATGGATCTCGGTGCGACTGACAAACAGCTCGACTTCACGACTGTGTACGCGATTGGTCGCGACGGTGTTGCAATGCGTGAGCCCAATGATGATCGCAAAGATCTCGCGCCACTTTTTGATACGATTCTTGAAAAAGTACCAGTGGCACTCAACGACACATCAAAAGTATTTCGTATGCAGGCATTTAACCTCGCGTATGACAACTTCCTCGGTCGTCTCGCTGCAGGACGTGTGTACGAAGGTGTTGCGCGCGCTGGAGACACGGTCTATGTCAAAACAACTGCGCACGAAACTCGCCCCGCAAAGATCACCAAACTCTTCACTTTCCATGGTATGAAGCGCGAAGAAGTTCAAGAAGCAGTTGCAGGGGACATCGTCATGGTTGCAGGTATTCCGGACATCTTCATCGGAGAGACAATCAGTACAAACAAAGATGCAGAACTATTGCCTGCGATCACGATTGATGAGCCAACCATCGTTTTGGATTTCCTCGTCAACAACTCTCCGTTTGCCGGCAAAGAAGGCAAGTTCGTCACGTCTCGTCAGATCCGTGAACGACTCGAACGTGAACTCGAAGTGAACGTCGGACTCAAGGTCAACTTTGACGCCAATCCTGACCGTATCGCCGAAGGCTTCACCGTCTATGGCCGTGGCGAAATGCACATTGCAGTTCTCCTCGAAACGATGCGTCGCGAAGGGTATGAAATCCAAGTGTCTCAGCCACAGGTTATCATCAAGGATATTGACGGCAAAAAGAGCGAGCCGTTTGAAGAAGTCACGATTGATGCACCGACTGAACACCAAGGGGTCATCATTGAAAAGCTCGGTATGCGCGGATTCATAATGAACGATATGAAGCTCCACAACTCTACCGTTCGTATGGTATTTACAGGTCCTACTCGTGGACTTCTCGGCTACCGCAACCAGTTCCTCGTCGACACGAAAGGTGAGGGTATCATGGCTGCGCGCGTCCTCGGCTTCCGTCCATACGCTGGCGAGATCACTCGTCGCCAAGTTGGGTCTATGGTCTCTATGGAAAGTGGCAAGGCGTTGGCATTCGCACTCTGGGGGCTTCAGGATCGCGGTACGCTCTACATCGGTGCTCAGACTGAAGTATATGAAGGTATGGTGATTGGTAACACAAGTAAGGGTGAGGAAATGAAGGTTAACCCAACCAAGGGTAAACAGCTCACCAACATGCGTGCGTCAGGTACTGACGAAGCAGTGACCGTCATTCCACCATGGACGATGACCATCGAACGCGGACTTGAAGTCATGGTAGACGACGAATTCCTCGAAGTCACTCCACTCTCAGTGCGTCTCCGTAAACAATATCTCAACGACGCTGAACGAACGAAGGCAAAACGAAAGATATAAAGAAAAAAGCCCTGCATATTGCAGGGCTTTAATATTTTCTCATTCTTCGCCATCCTGAATGGATTGGCCAATTGTTTGTTGGTCAAAAATATGGATAGCATATGTGGTTATGCTG
>JAGOVD010000018.1:1824-8456 GCA_018060905.1 Minisyncoccota bacterium | reverse complement strand
TAATAAATTTTTCAAAAAGATTCGGCTATTCCTATTTTTACTGGCGATAACTCTCGGAGTGGGGGGCTCGGTACTGGTCGTTATGGCGGGTACCAACCTGCATTCTTTTTCTGCTGTTACTGATGGAGGGCAACCATATGGTGCGCTTACGTATGTTACAAGCTCTACTACGTTTTACGGCATGACAAGTGTGGGGGGGACCAATGAATTTGGAACACTGTTCTCACTCGCTGATGGGGTATATACATCACTACATCATTTTGGTGCAAAGAGTGATGGGGCGACACCACGAGGTTCTCTTCTGTTCGTCGAGGGTCATAATAAACTTTATGGGATGACGAGTGCTGGAGGCGCGAATAGTTGCGGGGTTATATTTTCATATGATCTAAATCCTGAAAATCTTACCCCGTATAGTGTACTGCACTCATTCGATGGTGGATTAGAAGCAGAGGCGTTAGGGATTGGTGGTTGTACCCCGTATGGATCGTTGGTATATGATGCGGGCGGAGATTTGTTCTATGGTATGACAAATCTCGGCGGTGAGACCAACCAAGGAACGCTGTTTAGTCTCAGTGGAGATGGTGGTACGTATACGAGGTTGCTAAGTTTTGGGGGCGACAATGCAGGAGTATATCCTGTTGATTCTCTCATCTATACGGGAGGTAAATTGGTAGGGATGACAAGTGCTGGGGGAACATACGGTAACGGTGTTCTGTTTACACTTGATGGTTCTTCATATACAGTGGCGCATCATTTTGGTGTAGATGCTGGTGATGGTACGAAACCAGGCGGATCACTTGTTCTCGATAGTGGCTCGGTAGTGTATGGCATGACCGAAGAAACTGATACTATCTTTTCTTATAACCTAGACACTGATGCTTATGAGCTACTTCATCAATTTGAGGGTGAACAACCTTATGGCTCACTGGTCTTTGATGGGCGTAGCAGACTCTATGGAAGGGCGGGAGATGCATTGGATGGGCCAGGATTACTTTTTTATTATGATATTACTACCAATTCGTATGAAGTTTTGGAAACGTTTAATGACGTAACGACGAGCGGTACTCCACCATTTGGTTCGCTTGTATATGTAGAGGCAGGAAATGCACTCTATGGTATGGCGCGTAAGGGAGGGATAAATGATGCTGGGGCGATCTACCAGACCGCTGCCTCGAGCTATCCCAACCAGTTTTCTTTTGAAAATCAAACCGGTGTATCGACGAATAGTTCTATACCATCAGCGGCGGTTGTCATAGAGGGCGTTTACGATACGGCACCTATTCAAATAACTGCATGTAGTAGCAGTTGTGACTACAGTGTAAATGACGGTGGTGCCACAGGTACTGTAGCGAGTAATGATTCTGTTGTGCTCACCGTAAAATCCGGGGCTTGTGATACTACTAACTCTGGTACCCTAGATATAGGAGGAGTGACTGCATCATTTAGTGTCACCACGAGTGGTTGTGGCGGTGGCGGAGGGGGTGGAGATAGTACTGCACCGACACTTTCTCAGGTGACTGCTGTTCCTACACCCACCAATGACCAGACACCAAGCTATACATTTAACACGACTGAAGCAGGGACGATCACCGTTGGGGGAAGTTGTTCGTCTGGAACGACGAGTGCTACATCGGGTAACAACACTATCACGTTCTCCACGTTGGCCGATGGAACCTATAGCAACTGTACGATTCGAGTGACAGATAGTTCAGACAATATTTCTTCGGTACTTGCGGTGAATACGTTCGTTGTAGACACGACCGCACCCACTGTTTCATTTTCTATACCAACAACAGGTTCGTCACTGACGGTACCACTCACTTTTTCGGCGACCGATACCAACGGCGTCACGGGATACAGAATCACCACGTCAAATACACCACCATCGTCGGGGTGGTCAGATAGCGCACCGACTGAATACACATTTTCTTCGTATGGAACCAAGACACTCTATGCATGGGCAACTGATGCTGTGGGTAATGTTTCAACAGAAAATAGTGACTCGATTGTATTGACTGAGACACCCCCACCAGATGAAGAAGAAGAGGAAGAAGATCCAGGTGAGGATAACGATAACAATTCAGGTGGAGGAGGTGGACGATCCAGTACCAAAACTACTCTCGAACAAACAATACCAGAAGAGCCTTCAGCTGAGGTGGTCCCTGTTGAACAACCAGAGGATGTTGCTAAAGCCGACACGTCCAAAGAAAATACTATACAAAATATTGTGCCTGCTATTACGATTTTGGATTCACCTATTAAGCAGCGAATCCAAAGATCGTTTACTCCACAGCAAGTAGAAACGATTGAGGTCAGTATCAAGGCTATTGTCGCCGGTATCACTACTGTCGGAGGAGCTATTGCGCTCGCCTCGGTACTCTTTTTGAACCCGCTTGCTCGACCTGAGTTTATCCTTATACCGATTCGTTTGTGGGCACTCCTTCTCATGGCTTTAGGCCTCCGCAAGAAGCCTGCACCATGGGGTACGGTGTATGACTCGATTACCAAACAACCCGTCGACCCCGTACGAGTATCGCTCATTGATTTGGATGGTAACGAAGTTGCATCGTCGATTACTGATGGATCGGGAAGGTTTGGCTTTGCGGTAGAAAAGGGGATATACAAGGTTGTCCTCACCAAGACTAACTATCTCTTCCCTTCACATGTCATTGCCCAAAACAACATGCGTGACGAGTTCTACGAGAAACCATACTTTGGTGATTATATTCCCTATGATCCAGCCGCACCGATACAGAAAAATATACCGATAGATCCGGTTGATTTTGACACTGCCGCATGGGCAAAGAAAAACGGCGACCTCTCGATCAACTACTCCAAGCGTGAGCTTGTCGCTGGGCAGGTTTTCAATACCATCTTCAGTACAACGTTTTTGATTGTTGCTGCGAGTCTCATTGTGTATCCAGAGAAATACAATGTGATCATCTTTGTGCTGTATATCGTCGCATATATAATGCGTCGCCAGAACGATCGCACAAAACACATGGGTCGTATCTACGATCTCTATGGTAAACCGCTTGGTCAGGTGATCATGAAGGCGTACTCTGCGGTAGATAACACCCTCATTAAAACAACCAAAACAAATCGAAGTGGGCGATACTACTTGCGTCTCCCTGAAGGTTTGTACTATATCCGTGTCGAACGCCAAACAACCGATGGGCTCTATGTGCCAGTATATGCATCTCCTGAGCTCATGGTACGCAACGGCACCCTCAACAAGGTCTTTAACATTGCATATTCGCAATAAGGTGCTGCAACTTGTATAGTGAAATTGGAGTCGTGGTGAGATTTGACTTAATTTTTTATAAGGAGTAGGGTAAGGGCAATATCGTTCACCAAAACATTATTAAATGCAAAATATAAATGTAGCTAAGTTTCTTTTTGAAATTGGAACACTGCGAAAGATTGCCCGCTCGCATCGGCAAACCTTATTAACTGACGATTTATCAGATAATATTGCAAGTCACTCGTATCGAGTGGCGGTAATAGGTATGTTCCTTGCGACAATTGAGAAGGCTGATACTGGGAAGGTCGTCATGATGTGTCTTACACATGATTGGCCAGAAACTCGATCCAACGATCATAATTGGGTGCATAAGAAAAATGTACGAACAGATGTGATGGGTATCATTACTCAACAATTTGATTTGTATGAGATGCCAAGTATCAAAGCAATAATAGATGAATACGAGGAAAGAAAAACGCACGAGTCCATTATTGCAAAAGATTCAGATACTATAGATCAGCTTCTGTTGCTTAAAGAATACGAATTGATCGGTAATAAAGAAGCAACTCGTTGGTTGCAGGGTAAAACCAATCAGCGACCGTATGCATGGATCGATCGAATGAAACTTGATTCAGCAAAACAGCTTGGAAAAATAATTTATGATATCAGTCCGTCCGATTGGTGGAATGGGTTATATACAAGTGACAATCTTTCGTTCAGTTAATTTAATAATACGATCAGTCTTGTACTGGTCGTATTTTATTTTTGATGTAGTATAGTACCCCTATGAAATTCTCCATTGAGAAAAAACTAGACGGCACGCTTGCACGTGCAGGAGTGATCGAGACCAAAAACGGTGCCATTCAGACACCGGCGTTTGTTGTCGTGGGAACGAAGGCGACGGTCAAGTCTCTCACTTCTGAACAAATCCGCAGTCTCAATGCTCAGGTTGTATTGGCAAATACGTACCACTTATATCTCCAGCCAGGGACTGATGTCGTTGAAAAGGCAGGAGGATTTGGGAAGTTTATGGGGTGGTCAGGACCAACCATGACTGACTCAGGAGGATTTCAGGCGTTTTCACTCGGTGCTGCATTTGGCAACAACGTATCCAAAGTCGCAACCGGCAAAGAAGTATCTGACATCTCTGCAACCAAAGGACAACTCGCAATCGTCACTGACGAAGGCGTGACATTCAAATCTCATCTCAATGGCGACAAGCATCTCTTCACGCCCGAGAGTTCGATGGAAGCACAGTGGAAGCTTGGCGCAGACATGATATTTGCATTTGATGAATGCACGAGCCCAAGTGCACCCTATGAATACCAAGAGAAGTCACTTGCGCGCACGTACGCATGGGCCAAGCGATGTATCGATGCCCATGAAGCACTCGACCCTGACAAGCAACAGGCACTCTTTGGGGTCGTGCAAGGTGGACGTTTCCAAGATTTGCGCGAAAAAGCCGCACGTGACTTGGGAGAACTTCCATTTGACGGCTACGGCATCGGGGGATCATTTACCAAAGACGACATCGGCACTGCCGTCGGATGGGTCAATGCAATATTGCCCGAAGACAAACCTCGCCACTTGCTCGGCATCGGAGAACCTATCGATCTCTTTGAAGGAGTACTCGCAGGATGCGATCTCTTTGACTGTGTGCTTCCGACACGCATCGGACGACACGGTACACTCTTTACACACGAGGGCAAAATGCATATAAAAAATGCGCAGTACATCAACGACTTTGGTCCACTCGAGACTGGTTGTACGTGCTACACGTGTACACATCACACTCGCGCATATGTCGCACACCTTTTCCGAGCAGATGAAATGACTGCAGGCACCCTTGCAAGTATGCATAATATTCACTTTCTCTTACGGTTAGTAGAAAAGATCCGAGAATCAATTCTCGACGGTACATTCTTTGAATACAAAAAAGAGTTTGTGGAGAAGTATTATAAAAAATAAAGACCATTCAATTGAAGGTCTTCTAAATTAAATATTGATTTACCTGCTAACCTTCTTTGTTAGACAAGGATTTGCTAAGGGCAACACATGCTGTAAAAAAGAGTCCATATCCCATCATGCCAAAAATTGCGTTCGGGTTTGATATTCTAACAAGTTGCAAAATTATACTGGCGAGCAAAAGAGAAATAGTTATGAATTGATACTTTTTCATAATAGTAAATGTTTTTGTTTATATATTACATACCATTCGTTATTTGTCAATATAATCCATTTTCTATATAATGCATAGATGAAATTCAAACTCTCAGGTGAATATCAGCCGGCGGGGGACCAACCCAAGGCAATTGAAGGCCTTTTAAAAGGTCTTAAAAAGGGCATGCAAATGCAAACACTTCTCGGTGCGACCGCGACCGGGAAAACTTTTACCATGGCCAACATCATCGAGTCGGTTCAGAAGCCGACACTTGTCATCGCACACAACAAAACACTCGCGGCCCAACTCGCCCAAGAGTTCAAGAGCTATTTCCCGGACAACGTCGTTCACTACTTCGTCTCATACTACGACTACTACCAACCAGAAGCGTACATGCCGATCACAGATACGTTCATCGAAAAGGACGCACAGATCAACAAAGAGATCGATCGTCTGCGTCATGCGACGACGCAAGCCCTTCTCACTCGCAAAGACGTTATTATCGTCGCATCCGTCTCATGTATCTACGGTCTCGGATCTCCGGTGGAGTATGAGAAGACCAATTTCAAGATTGAAAAAGGTATGACACTCTCACGTACAGCTGCAATGGAACGGTTGATCTCTATTCACTACTCACGTACAAATGCCGATCTCGAGAGTGGGCAGTTTCGCGCACTTGGCAACAAAGTCGACATCATGCCGATTTCTGACACGGTCATGTACCAGATCGACTTCACAGGCAACGTCGTTACATCCATTATTAAAATCGATCCCGTGTCGTCCAAAATACTCAGTGAAGAAGATTTCGTCTACATCTTCCCAGCGAAACACTTCATGACCAATACCGAGGAAAAGGAACGCGCCGTTGCCGACATCAAACATGAACTCGATGAACAACTCAAACACTTTGAAGCAGAGGGCAAACTTCTCGAAGCAGAACGCATCAAGCGCCGGACGACGTATGACCTCGCCATGATTCGCGAAATGGGGTACTGCTCCGGTATCGAAAACTACTCTCGGCATATGTCGGGCAAAGCCGTCGGTGAACCACCAGAGACGTTGCTCTCATACTTTCCACACAATGCTGATGGGTCACCAGACTTCATGCTCTTCATTGATGAGTCGCACGTGACGATACCTCAGCTCGGCGGAATGTACGCCGGAGATGCCTCACGCAAGCAGACACTCGTCGAGTTTGGCTTCAGATTGCCGAGCGCCAAAGACAAC
>JAGOVD010000018.1:0-1724 GCA_018060905.1 Minisyncoccota bacterium | reverse complement strand
CGTCGCAATGTTCAGCTTGCATACAATGAGAAGCACGGCATCACTCCAACGACGATTTCAAAAGTGATTCGAGATATCACACAGGGGATGGAGACTGAACACTCCAAGGCTGTGAACGCCGAGCTTGCACTCGATATGGCACTCTTTGCGCAGATTGAAAAGGATCAGAAGGGGCGCAAGACGAAAGGGAAGAATCCGATTGAAAAATTGATCAAGATCAAAGAAGCGGAAATGAAAGAAGCCGTGAAGCTCCTCGACTTTGAGACGGCCGCTATCTTGAGAGATGAAATAGGAGTGTTACGAGAAAAGACCTATATCAATCCGTAGCTATTTTCGTGGTAACGGATGCAAGTGCGCGGCGATACCGATGGCAGCTGCGATGAGGACGAGGTTTTTGATGATGTACTGCCCTTCAATCGTTGGGACCAGGGTACTCGAGAATGTCATGTCGGATAGGAAAAACAATGGCAAGAACGTCATGATCATGTGCAAGAGAAGCAGTGGCAATACGATTCGCTCTGCGCCTTTGATGAGGAAGAGGATACCGATCAGACACTCAAAGAGTGCAAATCCCACATAAAATACAGGGAAAGGAAAGATGCCTGCAATCGTTTGGTCAAAGAGTGCATGCACCAAACTTCCAGCCGGAGATAACCCAATCACTTTCAAAATTCCAAACCAAAAGAAAACAACGAACAGTGAGAAGCGGGCGATCGGGATTGAAATGCGTCGCAAGAAATGAATGATACGTGCGTCAGTTTGAGGGATAGTTTCCATGCAATTAGTATATCAGGTGCTGCTCTGCAGTAGAAGGTAATTTATCCCCGAGAAACCGCCTCCTAGTGCAGTACTCTTAGACAGCTCGTTGAGAGGCTGCTTTTGTGTTACAATGGTACTGCAAAATACGATAGATACCCCTATACGCAATCGCGAGGGGCATTTGCCATTCCGCATAAACATATGAAAAAAAACACAGAAAATAATAGAACAACTGAACACCCCGGCACCATGATCGTCGTCAAAGGGGCACGTACGCACAACCTCAAAAATGTGTCAGTTGAAATGCCGCGCAATGCGATGATTGCAGTCACTGGTCTTTCGGGGAGTGGTAAATCATCGCTCGCCTTTGATACGATCTTTGCGGAAGGGCAACGACGGTATGTTGAATCGCTCTCCTCATATGCGCGACAATTTTTGAACCAAATGCCCAAGCCTGATGTCGATGAGATCACTGGTCTTTCACCAGCGATTTCTATCGATCAGAAATCTCGCTCCAACAACCCGCGTTCGACCGTCGCGACAATCACCGAAATCTACGACTACCTCCGCGTGCTCTATGCGCGCATTGGCAAGGCGTACTGTCCTGTCTGTGGCACGCTTATCACGAAACTTTCACCCGAAGAGATTAATAGTTTTATTCTTGCAAAGATCAAAGAGGTAGGGAAGAAAAAGGGAGATACACAGACAAAAAAAGTTATGGGTGTGGAGTTCAACGACACGCGTATCCAGATCTATGCGCCCATCGTCCGCGGTCGCAAAGGTGAGTATTACCAACTCCTCTACGATTTGCTCGGCAAAGGATTCTCAACTATCCGTGTTGATGGGCAGATCAAACAGCTCCGTGAACGCATCGAACTCAAGAAAAATGACAAACACACCATCGAAGTGTTGGTGGATGAACTTGCCGTGCATGAATTTAAAGACAACCCACGGGACGCAGAACT
>JAGOVD010000017.1 GCA_018060905.1 Minisyncoccota bacterium | reverse complement strand
GTGTACTTTAGTGTCGATGCTGCCGAAGAAAATATACTGTCGCTGAAAGACACGCTCGAGAAACTACCCGAGGTATCGACGGTTGACTACAGTTCTGCTGATCAGCAAGTTATTGCTTTTCGTGATCGACACGTCGATGACTATTTGACACTCCAAGCACTCGATGAGCTCGGCGACAACCCGTTTGGTGGTTCACTCCAGATCAGAGCCAAGGATTCAACGCAGTATGAGGCGATTGCACGTGTTCTCGAGGGTGATAGTCAGATTGCCCGAGACAATGCGCCGATTATCGAACGCATCAACTATTCTCAAAACAAAGTTGTTATCGATCGACTCAACATGCTCATCAAAAATGTGCGTGAAGTTGGTCTCGGTATTACACTGGTACTTGGACTCATCTCTATCGTGATCGTCTTTACGACGGTACGACTCACCATCTACATGGCTCGTGATGAGATCGGTATCATGCGACTCGTGGGAGCAAGTTCCGCATACGTACGCGCACCATTTATCGTGGGAGGTCTCCTCTATGGATTCTTTGCATGGATTATTACGACGATTATTTTCTTGCCGGGTACGTATTTCCTCGGAACGCATGCGACGGGCATCATCGGTTTCAATCTCTATACATACTATCTCACACACTTCTTTACGATTGGTGGCATCGTTCTTGTGATCGGATTATTCCTCGGTGCCATCTCGAGTTATTTGGCAGTACGGCGATATCTGAACGTGTGATCCCATGAAAAAAAATACCCCCTCGTACATCTTTGTAGTCGGTGGCGTGATTTCCGGAGTCGGAAAAGGAATAACAGCCTCCTCAATTGCAAAGATACTCCAGGACCGAGGGGTACGTGTCACTGCAATCAAGATTGACCCGTACGTCAACGTGGATGCGGGCACTATGAACCCAACTGAGCATGGCGAAGTATTTGTGACCAAAGACGGGGATGAGTGCGATCAGGATATGGGTAACTATGAGCGATTCCTTGGTGTTGATCTCACGAGAGTCAATTACATGACGACAGGGCGTGTCTATCAGTCAGTTATCGCCAATGAACGTGCGCTCAAGTACAAGGGTGCATGTGTACAGGTTGTCCCACATATCCCGATGGAGATTGTGAGGCGTATTGAGGAGGCACAACAGCTTGCCAGTGCCGACGTCACTCTCATTGAGATTGGAGGGACGGTCGGTGAGTATGAAAACATCCTTTTCCTCGAAGCGGCTCGTATGATGAAGCTCCGCGACCCCAAGCACGTCATGTTTGTCATGGTGTCATATTTGCCGACACCATCCAAGGTGGGTGAAATGAAGACCAAGCCAACCCAACACTCTGTTCGTACGCTCAACGCATCCGGTATTCAACCCGACATGATCATCGCGCGCTCGAGTGAACCACTCGATGCGAAGCGCAAGGAAAAACTGTCATTTTTTTGTAATGTTCCTGGGAATCAGGTCATCAGCGCGCCTGATATTGACTCTATTTATGATGTGCCACTCAATTTCGAGAAAGGCAAAGTCCCCGAGATCGTCGCCGATACGCTCGGACTCACACTTTCGTCCAAGCCTAGCCCCAGTGCTCTTGCATGGAAGAAGCTCGCTCGTACGATCAATACCGCAACTGACGAAGTTCGTATCGGTATTGTTGGCAAATACTTTGATTCAGGAGACTTCGTCCTCTCTGATGCATATCTTTCTGTGATCGAGGCGCTCAAGTTCTCTGTCTACGCACAAGGCAAGAAACCAGTCCTTACGTGGATCAATGCCGGCCAATTTGAAAAAGATCCAAAATCAGTCTCCATGCTCAAGAAGTATGACGGCATCCTCGTGCCTGGCGGATTTGGCAATCGTGGTATTGAAGGCAAGATTGCGGCAATCAAATACGCACGCGAAAAAAAGATTCCGTACCTCGGTCTCTGCTACGGTATGCAACTAGCGGTCATCGAATTTGCCCGCCATGTCGCCGGTATCACTGGCGCAACGACGCGTGAGATCGATCCAAAGGGTACTACATGTGTCATCGATATCATGGATAGTCAAAAGGAAAAGATGAAGAAAGAAGAGTTCGGTGGCTCGATGCGACTCGGTACCTATGAAGCGAAACTCAAAAAAGGAAGTCTCGCAGAGAAGCTCTACGGCGCACAGAGTATCTTCGAGCGACATCGACATCGATTTGAAGTCAGTCCTACCTTTATCCCTGCGATTGAGCAGGCCGGCATGGTATTCTCGGGTACGTCACCTGATGGATCACTCATGGAGATTGCCGAACTCTCCAAGGATGTGCACCCATTCTTTATCGGGAGCCAATTCCACCCTGAATTCCAAGCCCGCCCGCTTGCACCACACCCATTGTTCACAGGGTTTATAAAAGCGGCGATAACACATAAGAAGGGGAAGTAGATAGACATTTTGCTAGATAGTGGTATTATCAAGAAAACAAACCCCATCTTTCCACATTCAAAAATCACTGCTATGTACACAGTACAAACTCCCATTTCCGAACATGACAAATTTTGGTTTTACGACGTAAAACCACTTGAAAAAAATCTTTTGGCCGCAACAACCTGTGCGGACGATAGTCTTCTCCCGGATCAAATAGTTGAAAACCTCACCCTTTCTGACTGTCGCTGTCTGAAAGAAGTCGAACCGGAAGCCGTGCCTCATTTGCCGGTACTTGAATATATTGTTGAAGGAGCAGTTTCCTTTACAACAAAAGTGTTCGAGAACTTCATCGAACCATTTACTGATGAAATAGATTATAAAATCCGTGGTCGTAATCTATCCCGTACTGTACCGCTTTGCAGAGGAGGAATGCGTTAATTTCTTCCGAACCGTTTTTATAATATCTATAAAAGCGGTTTTTTCTTTGGGTTGAAAAAAAGGGGTTTTTAAGTATAATGAGCGCACGATTGCCGGATGGTATTTGTTTGAAAAGCTGAGGTGTCGTCTAATGGTAGGACAACGGTTTCTGGTACCGTTTATCTTGGTTCGAGTCCAGGCACCTCAGCTTTGCAAATAAATCAGTGATAGGAGTTTCTAGCACTGCCTATCTCGACTTTGGTGTTGACTTATAAAACCATATACCCTATACTATAGGGTATATGGTAAAACAAATAGACAATCATGTGCACAAACACGGTGAGCCGAACACAAAAGCTCGTAAAGTTATTAATATGGCAATAGGAAGTGTCGCCAAGATTCCTGAGATGGTCGACGATGGACGGTACTGTCCTGAAATTATTCAGCAGATCGATAGTGTCGTAGGTCTTTTGCATAGTGCGAGAAAAGAATTACTAAAAGGTCACCTGGAGTCTTGCCTTGCAGAAAGACTAAAAACTGACAAGGAGGGTTCCATCAAAGAACTGTTAAAAATCTACAACATGCAGTAGATTTTTAGTATTTTATTATTAATAAATTTATATAAATTATGTCTAAAATTTCAACCACACTCGCGATCTCTCTTATAGTAGTAACAGGTGTTTTAGGCTGGGTGGCAGGATATGCCAGTACTCCTGACTATAGAGTGACTATGTACAACAAAACAGCTATGGATCTCGGTCGTCCTGATCGAACGCTCGACCTTCGGTATATCAATGCGATGATTGCTCACCATAGGGGAGCGATGCTTTTGGCGACACAAGCAAGTACCCAAACACAAAGGAAAGAGATGAAAGACTTGTCTGCGATGATTCTTAAAGATGAACCAGGGGCAATTGCCGAACTGTATACCTGGAAAAAGGAATGGTACGGAGACACGAAGCAAGTAAAAGATCCAATCGTTTCTAACCTTGGAAGTTATGATGAAAAGTTTGACCTCCGCTTCCTCAATGCTCTCATTGCTCATCATGAGGCGGGGTTGGTAATGACTGAGGAAGTAATGACAAAATCAAGTAGAGCTGAGATTTTAAACAATGCGGATGCGGTTGATACATTCCTCACGACCACGCTACAGCTCTTCAAAGACTGGAGAATGGAGTGGTATACTATTTAATTTTTAAGTTCCTATATGACCACTAAAACACTAAAAATTAAAGGGATGCACTGTGCAAGTTGTGCAACGGTTATCACCAACAAGGTCTCTAAACTAGAAGGCGTAGATAGCGTCAATGTTAACTTTGCGACAGAAAAAGCAGCTGTTTCTTTTGATGGCGATGTTGTCTCTATACACCAGATGAATAATGAGATTGAAAAATTAGGGTATACATTTGTTGATGAAACTAGTTCTCATGCTACGGAAGATCATAGTATGCATACAGGGATCAACGAATCAAAAGATGAAAAAATGAAAGAGCTTCTTGTCATGAAGACAAAGACACAGTTCGTGCTACCTATCGCTCTTCTTGTTTTTATTCTTATGATGTGGGATATCGGTGCTAAGCTATTTTCTTCAATTCCCAATCTTCCGTTGCCGATGCCTATTTTCAATACCATTTCTATGGTATTTGCGAGTATTGTGCTGTTCTGGATTGGGCAGCCGTTTTTGCAAAGTGTAGTGAAATTTGCCAAATATCGTGTTGCCAATATGGACACACTTATAGGTATCGGAACACTTGTCGCGTATCTGTATAGTATGAGCATCACACTCTTCCCTTTACTGAGGGTAGCGTTAGAACTTCCTGAAACTACTTATTTTGATGTCACTATTGTGGTAATTGGTTTTGTGATGTTGGGAAAATATCTAGAAGCGCGATCTAAACTTCGTACTGGTGAAGCAATAGAGAAACTCCTCGGTCTTCAAGCAAAAACGGCGTTACTGTGGCGTGATGGTACTGAAGTAGAAGTTCCGGTAAGTGAAGTACAAATCGGAGATATAGTTATTGTAAAGCCAGGATCAAAAATCCCTGTTGATGGAGTTATTATTGAAGGATATTCATCAATCGATGAATCAATGATTACCGGCGAACCGATCCCGGTAGATAAAAAGACTGAGGATTTCGTTGTGGGTGCAACCATTAATAAACAAGGAAATTTCAAATTCAAAGCGACAAAAATTGGTTCTGATACGGTTCTTGCTCAAATCATAAAAATGGTTGAAGATGCGCAAGGCTCAAAAGCTCCTATACAAGCGCTCGCTGATAAAATTTCTAGCGTGTTTGTACCGATTGTTCTAGGAATCGCAGTTCTCAGTCTTATACTTTGGCTTACGGTTGGTGCGTCCGTACTCGGTTTCTCGACTGCTCTTTCGTACGGTATCCTTTCTTTTGTTGGTGTCCTGGTTATTGCTTGCCCGTGCGCACTTGGTCTTGCTACGCCAACCGCAATCATTGTTGGTGTGGGTAAAGGAGCAGAACACGGAATTCTTATTCGCAATGCGGAAGCTTTGGAAAAACTTAGCCATGTAGATACTGTTGTTCTTGATAAAACAGGAACAATTACAAAAGGAAAACCAGAAGTAACAGATATTGTCTCTCTCGATACTACATGGAAAGAAATTGATATACTTCGGGTTAGCGCAAGTGTAGAAAAACTTTCCGAACATCCACTGGCAGATGCTGTGGTTGTGAAGGCAACAGAACAAAAAATACATCTTGAAATTGTCACACACTTCCAAGCACTCGAAGGTGTGGGAGTAGAGGGGATGATTGGCAATACACATATAGCCATTCATAAGCCATCACAAGATACGTCTACGGGCACTATTAAAGCGCTCCAAGAACAAGGAAAAACAGTTGTCATTATAGAGGTTGATAAAAAACAGATTGGACTCATCGCTCTTTCAGATACATTAAAAGAAGAATCGAAAGAAGCTGTGGCTAAACTTCATGCTCGAAATATTAAAGTGATCATGCTTACCGGTGATAACTATTTGGCAGCAAGCTATATAGCAAAACTTGCAGGCATAGATGCTGTTATAGCAGAAGTGATACCTCAAGAAAAAGCAGGAAAGATAAAAGAATTGCAAAATAATGGTGCAACTGTTGCAATGGTTGGAGATGGTATAAATGATGCTCCCGCTCTTGTTCAAGCTGATGTGGGTATTGCTATGGGTACCGGTACTGATGTCGCTATTGAATCCGCGGGCATAACACTCCTTGGTGGAGATGTTTCAAAGATTGCTCAAGCAATAACATTATCAAAGATGACGATGAGAGGCATCAAGCAAAACCTCTTTTGGGCCTTTATATTTAATGTGGTTGGTATTCCTCTTGCCGCAGGACTGTTCTATCCAATATTTGGATGGTTACTGAACCCTGCATTTGCAGGACTTGCTATGGCATTCTCATCAGTATCAGTCGTGTCAAACTCACTTCGTATTAAGGCTAAAAAATTATAATTATTATGACTACGCAAACACAAAAATATA
Source organism: Minisyncoccota bacterium (assembly GCA_018060905.1). Classification (GTDB taxonomy): domain Bacteria; phylum Patescibacteriota; class Minisyncoccia; order Phycocordibacterales; family UBA9973; genus UBA4124. Next base: position 2,950 of record JAGOVD010000017.1, on the reverse strand, counting down.
TCTTCCACGTACATGGCATGCACTGCAACGCTTGTGTACTTATGACAGAGAGTGCACTCAGCGACCTACCAAATATCACTCATGTTACATCAAGTCTGAAGAATCATTCAATAGAAGTCATTGGAGATTTTGGTGACAAGACGGAAGTGGAGATTGCGGAGGAGCTTACGATACTGCTCACGCCTCATGGGTACACTGTTTCAGTTGAAAAAAAGCAGGATATTGCTAAATGGGGAGAATTCAAAATTGCGATCCCGATAGCACTAGGCTTTGCCGTGCTGTTTGCGGTACTACAGAAAATGGGAATCGTGAATCTTGTTAGTGCAGGCAATGTGACTTACGGCACAGCATTTGTGATCGGTATAATCGCTTCACTTTCAACCTGCATGGCAGTCGTTGGTGGACTCGTCCTCTCAATGTCGGCTACATTTGCTAAAGAAGGAGATACGGTAAAACCCCAGCTTATGTTCCATGGGGGCCGAATAGTAGCATTCTTTATTCTCGGTGGAGTGATTGGAGCAATTGGATCAGCATTTACTCTAAATACATCAGCAACTTTTATTTTAAGTTTGGTCATTGGAATCGTCATGCTCATTCTCGGCATTAATCTTCTCGACACCTTTCACTGGGCAAAGAAGTTGCAACCAACAATGCCAAAGCTTATCGCTAAGCGGGCTCATGGGATATCAAAGTTTAATCATATGCTCACCCCACTCCTTGTCGGTGTTGGCACGTTCTTCTTACCATGTGGATTTACTCAGTCAATGCAGCTCTATACGCTAACCACAGGAAGTTTCCTTATGGGAGGGCTCACTATGCTTGCGTTCGCACTCGGTACGCTACCGGTCCTTGCTATCATTAGTTTCAGCTCATTCAGTATTCAAAAAAGTTCAAAGGCAGGAATCTTTTTCAAGACCGCTGGACTTATAGTTATTATGTTTGCACTATTTAACCTCATAAATAGTTTGGTCGTGATTGGGGTTATTCCGCCAGTCTTTAATTTTTAGTATAATTCCAATTATGAAAGCAATTAGTATTTCAGTTATCGTGGCAGTGATTCTCATTGGGGGAGCTTTTATACTTACACGAGGTGGTAGGGATGGGGGGCAACCAGTCAATGCAAACAATGTCAGCATTGTTGATGGAAAACAAATCATAGAAATAAGTGCTAAGGGTGGGTATCAACCTCGGAAGAGCATTGCGAAGGCGGGTATCCCAACCATTATTAGATTCAATACAAAGGGAACTTTTGACTGTTCATCATCGGTCCGTATTCCAAGTTTGAATATAAGCAAATCATTACCCCAATCAGGAATCACAGATATAGATATTGGGAGCGGTGAGCTCGGTACACTCAAGGGTTCGTGCGGGATGGGTATGTACCCTTTTGAAGTTGAGTTTCAGTAAATGAGGTAATGGGTGAGCCGAGCGAAATATAGTTAGTCTGCTCTTACAAATATGTGTACCTGTGTCTGGTATACTGAAGACAATGGAACATACAGCACTGCCGGTACAGCCCTGGGCTACTGACACTAGTACTATTCTCGGCGATCTTCACACGGGACACGGGGGGCTATCTGAACAAGAAGCCGCCACACGTCTCGGGACGGACGGCAAAAATTCTTTTCATCGGTATGAAAAGAAAAGTGCGGGCACTATCTTTTTGAAACAGCTGATGAGTCCACTCATCTTTATTTTGATTGGTGCGGTGGTAGTCACGGGGATACTACAGGAATGGATCGAAGTCATCGTGATCGGTCTCGCTGTCTTGGTCAATGTCGTACTTGGCTTTTATCGTGAATACCATGCTGAAAATACGCTTGAGAAACTGAGCACATTCATCAAAGACCGTTCGCGCGTTATTCGAGGTGGACAGGAACAAGAGATTGATTCAGAAATGCTCGTCGTGGGAGATGTGATCAAGCTCGCCTACGGGAGTCGTGTCCCTGCAGATGCTCGCATTGTGAGTGTCAACAATATTCGTATTGATGAATCGATACTGACCGGAGAATCAGTCCCTGTGCCAAAGATGATCGACCCTGTCTCACGCACCGCAACCGTTGCAGAGCGCGTTTCTATGGCACACGCGGGTACACTCGTCGTCGATGGTTTTGCGACTGCGGTCATCACCGCGACGGGAGATGCTACTGAGATAGGCAAAATCGCCGGCCTGGTGTCAGGCACGCATCGTGCACAGACGCCTATCCAAAAAGGCCTCTCACGACTCGCATGGATTATCTTTGCTGTTGTTCTCGTTATTGTTGTAGCGATCTTCATCCTCGGTGTTGCTCGTGGTGAATCAGTATTTGAAATGCTCATTCTCGCTGCTGCTGTCTCTGTCGGAGCTGTTCCTGAAGCATTACCAATCGCACTGACCGTTATCCTCTCTATTGGAGCAGAGCGTATTGCGAAAAAGAAAGGCATCACGCGCACACTTATTGCGACAGAGACCTTGGGATCAACGAGTCTCATCATGACCGATAAGACCGGGACACTTACCGAAGCCAATATGCGCCTTGTTGGTATGTACAGTATCGATGATCTCATACGGCAAGATACCGCACCCAAGGCGTATAGCTCGAGCGATGTAGCACTCTTGGCTATGGCGCTGGCGAGTATTGATGTTCTCGTCGAGAATCCCAATGATGCAGTTTCGGAGTGGACATTCAAAGGCAAACCATTTGAGGTCAATATTGCCAAAACAGCGCGAGATACCGGTATGGATGTGCAGGGACTCACCAGAGAGAGGGTCTCTCCGGTCGTTATCCCGTTTAATTCAACTCACAAGTTTTCAGTGGTGCACTATGGAGAGCAATACGTCGTCATGGGGGCTCCGGACATCTTGCTCGCACGATCACAAATGGATGCGATAACCTATGAAAAGATTGAAGCATGGGTGAGCATGGCCAGTAGCGAAGGGAAGCGCTTGATTGCACTCGGGACTATGTCG
>JAGOVD010000003.1:25680-36869 GCA_018060905.1 Minisyncoccota bacterium | reverse complement strand
ATTATACACGTATTTGAGAAATTGCAAATATGTTGTGTAATGCAGTAAGATTTGGAGAAGTTGACAGATTTTGAAAGGGGAGTATAGTGTGGTTCTGTTCTTTTTAACCCCTTAACAACTAAACATTATGACAAAAATCTTTTGTTTTATTGCAGTAGTTATTTTCGGGGTAATGATTGTCGATATTGCCAAAAAACATCAAATACTGAATCGTACTGAAAAGCAAAAACAGTATTTCGAATATTCAGCATTGGTGGCAAAATCACAAGAACAAATTACCTGCTCGGCGCTTGCTGTGTCGCAAAGGGAGTATCCCATCCCCAGTATTTTACTGAAGCAGGAAACATTTATTCTAAAGAAGAGTCTCTTTTTTAGGCAATCATTACCATTTAAATCGATTATGGACTGAGCTCTTGGGGATAAAAGAGCTTGGTCCTAAAATGGCCCTATAAATCAGGATTTATAGGGCTTTTTCTATGTCCAGATACCTGCTTGACTTTGGTTTCGCACTGTATATAATAGGGGTCGCTCTCAGTTTGGAGAGCATTCTTTGATAATTGTATATTGCATTGAAGAATGCGAGTCAAAAATCTATTTATTTGAGCAATAGAGGCTCGAGAAGAAGTCATTTTTCTCTTGCCTCGATCTAAGACACATATTTATATGGTCTTTTAAGAAGAGTTTGATCCTAGCTCAGGATGAACGCTGGCGGCGTGGATAAGGCATGCAAGTCGAACGAACCTTGTCCTTTTGATCGATAAAGTAACGTGGAGTAGCAATACAAAACGAAGCGATATTTTGAAGAAGGACGCTGGTTAGTGGCAAACGAGGTAGTAACACGTAGATACGTCCCCCAAAGTCGCGAATAACTCACCGAAAGGTGTGCTAATACGCGATAGTCCCTCCGGGGTAAAGTTTTTCGCTTTGGGAACGGTCTGCGGGATATCAGCTAGTTGGTAGGGTAAAAGCCTACCAAGGCTATGACGTCTAGAGGAGCTGAGAGGCTGACCCTCACCGATGGGACTGAGACACGGCCCATACACCTACGGGTGGCTGCAGTCGAGAATCTTCCACAATGGACGAAAGTCTGATGGAGCGACGCCGCGTGGTTGATGAAGTGCTTCGGCACGTAAAGACCTTTTATGAGGGAAGAAGTTTATTGACGGTACCTCATGAATAAGGGGCTCCTAACTCTGTGCCAGCAGGAGCGGTAATACAGAGGCCCCGAGCGTTATCCGGAATTATTGGGCGTAAAGGGTGTGTAGGTGGCGTAGTTAGTCGGTTGTTAAAGACCCGGGCTTAACCTGGGGAATGCGACCGAAACGGCTATGCTTGAGTATGTGAGAGGTAAGCGGAACTCAAGGTGTAGGGGTGAAATCCGTTGATATCTTGGGGAACACCAAAAGCGAAGGCAGCTTACTGGCACATTACTGACACTGAAACACGAAAGCGTGGGTAGCGAATGGGATTAGATACCCCAGTAGTCCACGCCCTAAACGATCTCAACTAGCTATACGGAGTATCGACCCTCTGTGTGGCGAAGCTAACGCGTTAAGTTGAGCGCCTGGGAAGTACGGCCGCAAGGCTAAAACTCAAAGGAATAGACGGGGACTCGCACAAGCGGTGGATTATGTGGTTTAATTCGTAGGTAAACGAAGAACCTTACCAAGTCTAGAAATCAACGTGAAAGCCCCAAGAAACTGGGGCCCTCGCAAGACTCGTTGACAGGTGTTGCATGGCCGTCGTCAGCTCGTGGTTTGAACTGTTCCCTTAAGTGGGCTAACGAGCGCAACCCTCGTCGTCTGTTACAAGTGTCAGGCGAGACCGCCCAGCCCAAAGAGTATATCTTCGGAGGCTCTGTGGTGAAGCACAGTATTTATATTGCGCTTCACCACTGAGTCTCTGAGGCATACTGGATCTCGAGTGGAAAGAAAAAGTATTTATATTTTTTCTTTCCACTTGGGGTCTAGCCGATGTACTTTTCGGGCTGGGAGGAAGGAGAGGATGACGCCAGGTCAGCATGACCCTTGATGACTTGGGCCACACACATAATACAATGGTTGCTACAATAGGCAGCGACGGAGCGATCCTGAGCCAATCCTAAAAGGCAGCCCTAGTTCGGATAAAAGTCTGCAACTCGACTTTTTGAAGCTGGAATCGCTAGTAATCGCAGGTCAGCCAAACTGCGGTGAATACGTTCTCGAGTCTTGTACTCACCGCCCGTCAATTCAAGGGAGCCGGTAGTACCCGAAGGCTCTCCATAAGGAGGGACTACGGTAAGATCGGTGACAGGGAATAAGTCGTAACAAGGCACGGCTAGCGGAAGCTGGTCGTGGATTAACTCAAATTGAGATGTCTAAGTATTGTCCTTCGGGATGATGCTATGATTGATACGGTTGAACTGAGGTAACTCAGAAAAAGGTTGTGGTGAATGACTCAATATTCACTCCTTGCCCCTAGGTTATGGGGCGCAAATCCAGTCATGTGTATCTATAGAGCACAGGACCGGTAGATCGAGGCAAAAGAAAACTGATACTTTAGATACATGACTCGCATTCTTCATACAAAAGCAATATACATATCAATCGCATTAGGAGCGCTCTTTGGAGTGCTCTTTTTGCTTTCACGAGAGATGGGTCCTCGGGTTATTGTCGGGCCCCATACTATCCCTGTTGTACTGGCCGATACTCCCGCACTTCGAACGCAGGGACTTTCGGGTACCGAGAGGCTTGCTCCTGGGACGGGCATGCTCTTTGTATTTGATACCCCTGGGGTGTACGGGTTTTGGATGAAGGATATGCGCTATCCGCTTGATATTGTATGGATAGATGAGAGATTTATGGTTACTGATATTACGTACAACCTCGATCCAGCAACCTATCCCACTGTAGTTGCTCCCTCTGAACAGGTACAGTACGTTCTAGAGCTCAATGCCGGGGAATCTGCTGATCTCGGAATCGATCAGGGAACATACGTCCATCTAGAAAAATAAATTCTTTCTACACAGCGTTCCAAAAAGAACGTCTATATAACGCCCATTCGACAGATTTCTTTACAACGAACTTTTTTTATTACTTTGCGCATAAATCGGGTGTACATATTCTTGTTTACCAGATAATTTTTGTATAATTACGTAACTATGGTAACGAGACTTGTGCGAAAAAGAAGTGGATCAGTGGTTGATTTTGATCGATCTCGCATTGAGTCAGCGATTGCACGAGCATATGAAGCCTCCAAAGTCCGTATCGATATTGTCTCACTCTCTGAACTGGTCGATCGGGTTGTACAGGTGACAGATACGACGTACGAAGAAGGCTATGTTCCTGAAGTTGAAGATATTCAAAACATTGTCGAAAAGGAAATCGCCACCAAGGGGGACTTTGAGGTTGCAAAGGCCTATATTTTGTACCGAGAAGAGCGCAACAAGGAGCGTAAACGAGACATTTTCAAAAAAAGAATGTATTTGAAGCCGTATGAGTATCCCGAACTCCACGAATACGTCAGTGCTATCCGACACTCATACTGGATCCATACCGAATTCAACTTCGTAGGAGACGTGCAGAATTTTAAGGTGAACGTAGATGAAAAAGAGCGAAACGCTATCAAAAACGCGATGCTTGCTATCGCCCAGATAGAGGTAGCGGTCAAAACATTTTGGGGAGATATCTACAAAAAGATTCCGAAGCCAGAGATTGGAGCCGTCGGGGCTACATTTGCTGAAAGTGAAGTCAGGCATACTGATGCGTACTCACATCTCCTTGAGATACTTGGACTCAACGATGTCTTTCATACAATCGGTGAGATACCGGCACTCATCAAGCGCGTCAATTATCTCGAAAAATCTTTGTCCAATGCACGAAGCGAGGACAATCGAGAGTATAGTCAGTCAGTCTTGTTGTTCTCGTTGTTTATAGAACACGTCTCTTTGTTCTCACAGTTCTTGATTATTATGTCGTTCAACAAGTACAAGAACTTGTTCAAAGGGATATCCAATGCGGTCGAGGCGACGTCCAAAGAAGAGCAAATTCACGGATTGTTCGGCATCGACCTTATCAATATCATCAAATCTGAACACCCCGAGTGGTTCGATGAAGCATTCGAAGAGGAGGTGATCAAGATGTGTGAGGAAGCGTTTGAGTCAGAAACACAGGTCGTCGAGTGGATTTTTGAAAAAGGTGAGATTGAATTTATCCCGAGTGCTGTTGTTCTCGAGTTCATCAAGCAACGATTTAACAACTCACTTCAAAGTATCGGTATTCGCAAAATCTTTACGACCGATGATGCACTTCTCAAAGAGAGCGATTGGTTTTACGATGAGGTTATCGGGACAAAACATGGGGATTTTTTCAACAAAAAATCAATTAACTACAACAAAAAGGGTAAAAGTATTACGAGCGATGACCTTTTTTAGACACATAGAAATTATTAGAGTAAAATAAAAACCTCATGTATTGGCTAAATGAAAACAGTAGAAAATTCTTAGCAAAAGGGTATTTGATGAATGGTCAAACAGCTGAAGACCGTATTCGTGAAATTGCGGAAAATGCGGAGCGGCGCCTCGGTAAGCCTGGTTTTGCTGATAAATTTTACGACTATATGTCTAAGGGCTACTATTCGTTAGCCACTCCTATTTGGGCAAACTATGGGCATACTCGAGGACTTCCGATTAGTTGTTTTGGGAGCTATGTTGCAGATGATATGTCTCGTATTCTCTATACCCATGCAGAAGTGGGGATGATGACCAAGTATGGAGGTGGAACTTCTGCTTATTTTGGGGACCTTCGTCCTCGGGGAGCAGAAATTAAAGGTAATGGTCATTCATCAGGCTCTGTTCACTTTATGGAACTTTTTGACGAACTTATCAATATCGTCAGCCAAGGGACCGTTCGTCGTGGGCACTGCTCGCCCTACCTTCCTGTTGAGCATGGTGATATTGAAGAGTTTTTAAATATTGGAAAAGAGGGTCATCCGATCCAAGAGTCGACGTATTCCGTGACGGTCGGGGACGAATGGCTCAAAGCAATGGTTGCTGGAGACCAAGACAAGCGTAAGATTTGGGCAAAGATTATTCAGCGTCGTACTGAGATCGGGTACCCGTATATTCTCTTTAGTGACACAGTCAACAACAACACCGTTGATGTGTACAAAGATAAGGGTATGCGTATTCATGGCAGCAACCTCTGTTCTGAGATATGTCTTCCGACAAACGATGAACTTTCGTTCGTGTGTTGCCTTTCTTCTATCAACCTTCGTCACTATCACGAGTGGAAAGATACTGATGCAGTTGAGGTGCTCACCATGTTTCTCGATACCGTGATTGGAGAGTTTGTCGAGCGACTCGAAAGTTTCAGAGACAGTGATGATAGGCAAAAACAATCTGCGTTTTATTTCATGCAGCGTGCGCACAAGTTTGCAAAGGAGCACCGGGCGCTCGGACTTGGAGTGCTTGGTTGGCATAGTTTTTTACAAGAGAACAATATACCTTTTGAAAGCACTGAAGCATCACTACTTAACAATGAGATTTTCTCTCTCATAAAAGACAAGGCATATACAGCATCTGAACAAATGGCCAAAGAATACGGGGAACCAGAAGTACTCAAAGGCTATGGTCGTCGAAACACGACACTTCTTGCGATCGCGCCGACGACGTCGTCTGCGTTTATCTTGGGTCAGGTGTCTCAAGGGATAGAGCCTCTCATGTCGAACATTTTTGTGAAGGACGTAGACAAGATGAAAGTCACACTTAAAAACCCTATCCTTGAGAAACTGCTCGAAGAAAAAGGGCAAAACACCACCAATGTGTGGACGAGTATTCGTGACAATGATGGATCTGTGCAGCACCTCGACTTCCTAACAGATCACGAAAAGAAAGTATTTAGAACGTTTAGTGAAATAGATCAAAAGGCTATCCTTGACCAAGCTGGTGACCGACAACAGTTCATCGATCAAGCACAGTCGCTCAACATCATGATTGACCCTGCAATCTCTGCAAAAGACCTCAATTCTTTGTACCTCTATGCGTGGGAGAAGGGGATCAAGACCCTGTACTACCAGCATTCCATGAATGCAGCCCAGCAGTTTGGCCGCAAGAAACTCCAAGAACAAGAATCCAAGAAACCAAAGGTGCTGGTGATGGGGGAGGTGTGTGTGAACTGTGAGGGGTAAGGTTCAATAAGGAATAAAAAAGAGCGACATATAGTCGCTCAAGGATTTCTTAAGACCTCGATTAATTTAACGCCGGATCAATATTTTCATCTGTACTTAAATTAACAAGGATAACTTTGTCAGGTCCTATCTTTTCTTCCAATTCTTCAATAGCGTCTTTGTACTCATGAATACCAGAAACAAGGGGTTTGATAGGTAAATATTCACCATACTTTGCAATTTGTTTATTCAGCCATTCTTTGTAATTTTCAGGGGTACAATCAGTAGGATCAACTTCCTCTAACTGTGGATGTTGAGAAATAATATTAGGTGCACATTCTTTTACAGCACGACTTAATTGATGACTGAAAAGTTTATCATCAGTCATATAACCTAAAATAGCATATACCCCATTTATACCAGTAGGGGAAACTAATGGGCCGGCTGTAATACTGAGAATATCCCCTAAGTGGAACTTACGATTTTCTGTCATGGTGTTAATGTTTTGATTTGTTTTATAATATCATATATATAGATATTGTCAATAATATGGAATCATGCTATATATAAAGAGTTGTACCGAATGATCGCGCCCGTAAGGGTGAGGAAAGTCCGAACACACCCATAGTAATATGGAGGACAGTAGCGGGTAATGCCCGTCTGGAGTAATCCACGAGGTGCGAACAGAAACGATCCTATTTAGTTAGGCTGAAACGGCTAAATCCTTACTTGTGTGCAAGACCGTACCGCGTGCGGAGCACGCAGTTCGTAAAGTTAAAAGTTATAAAGTTCATAAAGTAAGTCGCAAATGCAGCTTCTTTATAAACTTTCAACTTTATAAACTTTCTGACTTGCGCGCTCTGCGCGCGGGGTGTCGCTTGAGGTGTATGGCAACATACATCCTAGATAAATGATCATCAAAACAGAATTCGGCTTACGAGTACAACAACATGAAAAAGCACTCCTCCTGGGGTGCTTTTTCGCTCTTGTTTTTTAAAGCGAAGAAATCCCGCACGTGTTTGCCGTCTTTCGCAGGATGACCTGATCCGAGAAGGAGCGATTTGCCAGCAGGCAAATACGCGACGGCGAACACGTGCGGGATTTTTGAGCGACCCCTCCATTGACTTTCGCGATGTAATTTGCTATAGTTCTTTTGTGAGTTGATACGCCACACGTTTTTAACACACAAATGCCCGACAAAAACCCCTCACGGGGTTTTTGTCTTTTAATGATTGTATTTTTTAATACGTCTTGTATACTTACTAAGTTCGTGATTTGCCATCGGCGGCTGCGCTCACATGGGCATTTGTGGTGGAGTTAGCACCCGCCGTTGCCAGATCGGGAAAGACAAGGAATAACGACAAAAAAGAATCTACCTCGGTAGATTCTTTTTTGTTGGTGGAGAGTATAGTTTTGGTACGTCGTGGAAATTAAATATATTTTATACGGAGAACAAATAAAAAATTTTATAACTAAAAAATAAAAATAAAAAAACTTTTTTATAAAAATTATTTTTCAAAAATAAAAAAGTTATCCACACATTTGTATAAAAAAATATTGCATGCGCATGCAATGCGCGAGATAATAATAGTACATGTGGTGATAACGCGTTCAATCACAATCAGTGGTCGATCATCACAGATAATTATTAGAAAATATTTTACATTTTTATGGCAGCAAAAAAGAAAGCAGCAAAAAAGAAGTCAGTAAAGAAAGCTACAAAGAAAGTAGCTAAGAAGAAGGCTTCAAAGAAGAAGCGATAATCGTTTACTCTCTTTCCACTTAACAAAAATCCTCGCGTGTCGAGGGTTTTTGTTTTTCCTAGGGCACCTTTTTAAAAGGAGCATTTCGTGGTATTATAGGCTTCTTATGGGAGTCCCATTTCTACAATCCTTTTTTGACAGAGGAGCGATCAGTAAGTACCAAAAGCGCGTTATCGAAATCAACGCGCTTGAAGAAGCAGTCATTACTCTCACCGATAGTCAGTTTCCAGAAGAAACAGCGAAGCTCAAGGCTCGGTTCCAAAACGGTGAATCGCTCGACGCACTGCTACCATATGCTTTTGCGCTTACTCGCGAAGCTTCGAAACGAACACTTGGCAAGCGCCACTATGACGTACAGTTGATTGGAGGGATGGTACTGCACGATGGTTCTATTGCAGAGATGCGCACTGGTGAAGGAAAGACATTGGTTGCAACTCTCCCGGTCTATCTCAATGCACTTGCTGGAAAAGGGGTACATGTTGTTACGGTCAATGACTACCTTGCGCGACGTGACGCGACCTGGATGGGAGAAATCTATAACTTCCTCGGGCTTTCTATTGGTATTATCAATGATCAAAATACTTCTTTTATATACGACCCAACGCACGAAGAATTTGACCAAGAGCGGGATGAAAAAGGTGCGTTTAAGGTGGTCAAGCAGTTTCTCCGACCAGTAACTCGCAAGGAGGCATATACGGCAGACATCACGTATGGTACCAACAGTCAGTACGGCTTTGATTATTTGCGTGACAACCTCGTCAGTGACAAGGATCAAATCGTCCAGCGGGGACACGGGTTTGCTGTTGTCGATGAGGTGGACTCTATTTTGATTGATGAATCTCGAACACCGCTCATTATATCCAGTGCAGTCGCTGACTCTGAGGCACTCTACAAGACAGTCAAAAACGTTGCTGCTCAACTGGAGCCTATGGTTGACTATACGATGGATGAAAAGCAAAAGGCTATCCAGCTCACCGATGACGGTATCACTAAAGCCGAAAAGCTGCTCGGCATCACGGATATGTACACGGAAAAGAGTATCAAGTACGTCCATTACCTCGAGACTGCCGTTCGTGCTCGCGCCCTCTTCCAGAAAGACAAAGATTATGTTGTCAAAGATAATGAAGTGATTATTGTTGACCCTTTTACAGGGCGTATGCAGCCAGGGCGTCGCTGGAGCGAAGGCTTACACCAGGCAATTGAGGCAAAAGAAGGTGTCAAAATTGAGCAAGAGACTCGCTCGGTTGCTTCTATTACGTACCAGAACTACTTTAAATTTTATGAAAAACTCGGCGGAATGACGGGGACAGCAAAAACCAGTGAAGAGGAGTTTATGAAAGTCTACGGATTGAGTGTTATTAGTATCCCGCCAAATAGACCAAGTAAACGTATTGATCACGGTGACCTCATTTTCCTTACCGAGGAGGGGAAGTTCCAAGCGATTGCTCGCCGGGTCAAAGAACTCAATGAAAAAGGACAACCTGTCCTCATCGGTACTGTTTCCGTGGAAAAAAACGAACTTCTCTCTGCATACCTCAAACGTGAAGGTATTCCACATCAAATGCTCAATGCTAAAAATCATGAGCAAGAAGGTTCGATCACTGCGCAGGCGGGACAAAAGGGGTCAGCGGTCATCGCCACCAACATGGCTGGTCGAGGAGTCGATATCATTCTTGGGGGCAATCCGTCGACTCCAGAAGAACAAGAAGAGGTAAAGAACTTGGGCGGGCTATTTGTCATCGGTACCGAACGACACGAGGCACGTCGTATCGACAACCAGCTCCGAGGACGATCAGGACGACAAGGGGACCCGGGCGAAACCCAATTTTATGTATCACTTGATGATGACCTCATGCGTATTTTTGGCTCCGAGAAGATCAAGGGTATGATGTCGCGTCTCGGTATGCCTGCAGATCAGCCGATTGCAAACAGTATCGTGTCTCGGGCACTTGAGAGTGCGCAAAAGAAAATCGAAGGATTTAACTTTGATGCCCGTAAATACACCCTCGAATACGATACCGTTCTCTCATACCAGCGATCCATTGTCTACGGTCGTCGCCGAGCGATGGTAGAAGGGGATCGGGGACACATCATCAGTACGTTCTACGCCTTGGGCGATAGTACGCTTGAGGAGATAGCCAAGGAGAAAATCTCCTATATAGGAGAAGATGCCTTTTGGGAGAATGTTCGCCGAGTCGTTCTCTATACAACCGATACACTTTGGGTAGAGCACATCGATACGATGGAGCATATGCGCCAATCCGTCGGTTTGCGTTCATATGGACAGCGTGAGCCACTTGTCGAGTACAAAAAAGAGGCGACACGACTGTTTAAAGAGATGGAAATTCGTCTCAAAGAGCAAGTAATTGCAATGGTTTCTAACATTTCGACCCAGTAAATCCCTATACCTACGACGCCTTTCCCAAAACTGTTACAGGGGAGTAAAATAGAACAATTTTTTTGCTATTATGTCAAACAATGTTGTGTAAAATACCCTTATAATATAAGGGTATTTTACATTTGACACCCCTATTTTCCATGGTATAAGTATTGACATTTTATACCGCTTGTGCTACTATATTGACATGCCCAACACACGTTGGGACTTTCTCTTCTAAGGGCCGCATAGGTTTCTAAGAAGGGAGTCCACTGACACGAAGTTCCTCCGGAGCTCAACCGGAACTTATGACAATTACAACAAATAAACTCATTCAGTCGTTCATTATTGTTCCACTGGTTGCGACTACTCTGTCGATGAATACCTTTACGGCATCTATCAACGAAGCAGTCTCAAAGGTAGTTTCTACTGAAACAGCAATGTCTCCAGAAGAAATCATCCTCCAGAAGGATCGGGAAGAAAAGGCTGCAAAGATTGATGCGTACTATGCTAAATACGGACTTCCGCTCGCGGGATACGGTATGCAGATGGTACTCGTTGCTGAGAAGCATGATCTTGAGTGGAACCTACTCCCTGCGATCGCCATGCGCGAGACAACAGGAGGAAAGTTTGCTTGCAAGAAGAATCCATTTGGATTCGGATCATGTAAAATCGGCTACGAAAGCTTCCAGCAATCTATTGATGCTGTTGCAGGTCATATTGGTGGTGCAAATCCACGAACTGCGAAGTATTATGCCGGCAAGGATATCAACGGTATCTTGAAAGCATACAATTCAGTCATTCCGACATATACCAAAGAAATCTTTAGTATTATGGACAAGATTGAAAAAATGGAAGCCTAACCGCTCCACAAAAAACCTCCCCGCTAATGGGGAGGTTTTTTG
>JAGOVD010000003.1:0-25580 GCA_018060905.1 Minisyncoccota bacterium | reverse complement strand
CTTGAAAGCATACAATTCAGTCATTCCGACATATACCAAAGAAATCTTTAGTATTATGGACAAGATTGAAAAAATGGAAGCCTAACCGCTCCACAAAAAACCTCCCCGCTAATGGGGAGGTTTTTTGGTATGAAAATAAAAAAGCTATTAGAAATTCCTAATAGCTTTCTGGGTTTAACCCAAAATTTTTAATTTGCGCTTGTGTGAATGATGCGCAAGATTTTCCCTCTAAATATATTTTTTTGAGAATACCGGAGCCTCCTTTTTTGATCATAACCTTGGGAGGAATAGTTGAAGTTGTGGTTAACCTCATTTTTTTTACAATATCTTTGAATATATCGAGCATGTCGTATATATCATTGTACTGCAAACTATAATAGTGATCCTCAATGTCTTTATTTGAGAGATTTTCTTTTTTACAAATCTTGGCAGCTTCCATTTCAAGAACTTGTCTTATTGTCATAGAATGTGCTTTTTAGTTGTAAATACTATAGCAGTAATTAAGTTACTGTCAACTTACCACTTTCACCTTATCAATTAAGAGCGATTTTCGATCGTTTTTTTCAGATACTCCACAGAGTACTGCTACGGCAACTCCTTCGACGAGCACACTGCCAAATTCTTTGAAGCTTTCGGGGAATATGACTGCTTCAGCAGTACCGGTCTTGTCCGAGAGGGTGACAAATGCCATACGCGTATTTGATTTGGTGATGAGTGGTTTTACGCTCTCAACCATTGCGACGAGCATTTGGTTGCGTGCTTTTGTCTGTGCCATCAGGGACGCAACAGTATTGCCGGACTTTTCTATTTGAGATGCAAATCGATCAAGTGGGTGTCCTGAGATATAGAGTCCCAGGAGTTCTTTTTCCCATGCGAGCTTTTGTTCCATGGTTGCAGGTTCAGCCGGGGCGATAGTGAGTACACTTTTTGGCTCTTCTGTCATACCAAAAAAGAGTGATGTCTGTGCACTGTCATTTTTGGTGACGCCTTTGTGGAAACCAAGGAGGGTCTCAGTGTTCGCAAGAAGGATACCGCGCTCCCCAAATGCATCCATTGCGCCACACATGACGAGTGCCTCAAGGGATTTCTTGTTGAGGTTTTTGTGTGTGACGCGTTCAAGAAATTCCTCGATTGTTCTGAATGGTCCATGTGCTTTACGCTCTAGAATGATAGCCTTACCAATCTCATCGCCGAAGTTTTTGATATTACCGAGCCCAAAACGGATATTGGTCGTTGGTACTCCCGCATCATCGACGACAACGGTGAAATCCGAAAATGACTCGTTGACGTCAGGGGGGAGAATCGTGAAGCCCATACGGCGGGCTTCCGCGATGTATTCTCCACACGTCTCGATGTCCCCACTCTCAGCGGTCATACACGCCGTCAGGTACTCTGCAGTGTAGTTTGCTTTCAGATATGCGGTTTTGTACGCAACCATACCATAACTTGCTGCATGGGCCTTGTTAAAGCCGTACGCAGCAAATGGCTCGATGAGTGCCCAGAGTTCGTCGATTTTCTTCTTTTCCAATCCGCCATGTTCTTTGCACCCTTTATAAAACTTATCTTTTTGTTCAGCCATTTCTGCAGGGATCTTTTTACCCATGGCTTTACGGAATTTGTCGGCATCAAGCCAGCTATAGCCCGCAAGCCGGATAGCAGTGATTAACACATCGTCTTGATACACGAGGAGGCCATAGGATGCCTCGAGGTCTTCTTTGAGGCGAGGATCGGGGAACTTGATCAGTCTTGGGTTTTGCTTGCGTTTGATGTACTCAGGGATCACCTCCATAGGGCCTGGGCGGTAGAGGGCAACCATTGCCATCAGGTCATCCACAGTAGTTGGTTTCAAGTCTTTCACATAGGCCGTCATACCTGTCCCGGCCATTTGAAACACTCCCACTGTTTCTCCATGCGAGAGCATTGCAAATACTTCAGGGTCGTCAAGTGGTATGGTGTCGATATCGATATCAATACCACGAATCTTTTTGACGCGATCGATCGTACCAGAGATAAACTGTAGGTTGCGTATACCCAACATATCAAACTTTGGGAGATTGACGACACCATCACGGCCTCCCGAGAACATATCGTACTGGGTGATAATCTTATTATCACCTTTCGTATCGTACTGGATAGGTGTGTACTCGGTAATGTCGGGCGTGGGAGAGATGATGACACCCGCAGCGTGGACAGAGATATGGCGGACGTTACCTTCAATCTTTTTTGCCATATTTATGATTTCTTGGGTTGCACGGTCGCTGTCGTAGAGCGCTTTGAGTTCAGGGACAATATCGATTGCATGAGCAATCGTCATTGGGAACCCTTGGCTTCCCATAGGAATCATTTTTGAAATCTTGTCGCCAACCCCATAGGGGTAGCCGAGCGCTCGGGCAACGTCACGAACCGATCCTCGGGCTGCCATGGTTCCAAACGTACAAATCTGCGCAACGGCATTAGTCCCATACTTTTCTTTGACGTAGTTGATGAGGTCATCACGACGGTCGTCTGCAATATCAAGGTCGATATCGGGGATACCGGGTCGGAGAGGGTTCAAGAATCGTTCGAAGGGGAGCTTGTACTTGATAGGGTCTACGGTGGTAATACCGGTCAAGTATGAGACGAGCGATCCCGCCGCCGATCCTCGTGTGTTGGTATAGATTCCCATGCGACGCGCAGCCTTGACGAGGTCCGCTTCCACAAGGAAGTATGATGAAAACCCTTTGTTTTTGATGATGTCGAGCTCAAACTCAATTCGATTCCGCACCACTTCGGTCTCGGCATACCCCATCTCTTGCATGCCAGTAGAAACATCTTTTCGGAGCTCGTCATCATAGTTTGAACCTTCAGGGATGGGGTAGGTAGGGAATTTCCATGGAGACATTTCTATTTCGATATCGACGGTTTCTGCGAGTTTGAGGGTGTTTTCAACAGCTCCCGGTACGTCTTTGAACATTTCTTTTGCTTCATCGGCACTGATGAATGAGTAGTTGCCGGCCTTCATCGAGATTTTACTCGAGCCAACTTCAGTACCGGTGTTGATTGCAACGAGTGTGTCATGTGCTTCCGCATCATCGACGTTGAGGTAGTGAGAATCCCATGTGCCCACTATCGGCAGGTTCATTTCTTGTGCAATTTTTATAATAGTTGGAATGAGTGGAATATACCAATCTACCTCTTTGTGATTCATGACTTCAACATAGGTATTGTCTTTGCCAAAGGTATCGATATAAAACTGGAGGAGCTTTTTTGCTTCGACGATGTTGTCATCGCGCACATAGCGTATAAATCGACTTCCCGGACACCCCGAGAGACAGATGATACCCTCAGCGTGCATCTGCAAGAGCTCAGTATCCATGCGGGGTTTGTAGTAGTAGCCTTCTAGGTTGGCCTTTGAGACGAGCTTCATGAGGTTTTTATACCCGGCATTATTTTTCGCCAAGAGTGTCAGATGGTATCGCTTGGAATCAATCCCGGACTCCTTGTCGTGGCGTGTTCGCTCTGCAATGTATGCCTCTACCCCAATGATTGGTTTGATATCATGCTTTTTGCACTCATTGTAAAACTCGATTGCGCCATACATGCTCCCATGATCGGTCAGTGCAAGTGCGGGCATACCAAACTCTTTTGCTCGTTTGACGAGGTCAGGGATCTTGGAGAGGCCGTCGAGGAGGGAGTAGTGGGAGTGTGTGTGGAGGTGGACGAATGACATGTGGGGATAGTATAGCAGTGGAGTCTCTCCTCTGTTATATTGACAACATATGCCAAAGGAGCCTTTGTGGATAGTTGGAATAGATGAGGTCGGCAGAGGTCCACTTGCGGGTCCGGTGACGGTTTGTGGGATTGGTATGAAGTACACGGTGTACAAAAAATCCCGCTTTTTAGGACTCACGGATTCCAAGAAGCTTTCAGTACATCAGAGAGAAGCCTGGTATAAAAAGGCTCGAGAACTGGAAACACCTAGCAATTTCCGGATTGCTATTACATCTCGTACAGCAGCACAAATAGACAAAAAGGGGATTAGCATCTGTATCAAAGAATGTATTGCAAACATTTTGAAAGATCTTGACGTTAATCCACGCAATACACTGGTCTTGCTCGACGGGGGATTGAAGGCGCCTCTTTACTTTACGCACCAACAAACCATTATCAAAGGCGACCTCAAACACAAGATCATTTCCCTCGCATCAGTGGTGGCAAAAGTAAGCCGAGATGCGTATATGGTTAAAATAAGCCAAACCTACCCAGGATATGACTGGAAACAAAACAAAGGATATGGGACGAAAAAGCATTATGAAGCGCTCAAAAAGCTAGGTTTTACAAGGCTTCACAGGAAATCCTTCCTGAAAAAGTTACTTGACATTTAGTATTATATATGCTAATATGTTAAAGAACTAAACATAAACGTAAACCTTTAAAAAATAGAATAAATGAAAAGAATAATCTTTATTTTGAGCCTTGTTTTAATCGGCAAGTTCTCATCGGGGCAGCTTTTTGGAGAAAACAAAGAGCAGGTTGAAGCAAATGACAAACAGGCATTTGTCTTCGATTATCTGGTAAGTGATACCCTTATTTACAAAAGCCTCATGCTTCGCGACACGTCCATGACTGTTGTCATGATGCATGATATTTTTGCGAATGCAATGTACGTTATTGTGCAGCGCGATGAAGTTGATACCATAAATAAGCGTATCCGCGAGTTTGCAGCTAATCAAAATCAAATTTTTGGTTTAGGATTTAATCTTACCTATTTGGAAGATTTTTCTTATCAATCAAAAAAGAAGATTAAAAAGATCAAAGATCCGTATCAAAAAAATATGACTAAAACTTTCAATAAGAAAGTGAAGTACATTTTGATGCAACAAAGCGCACATGCGGTTAAGGGAAAAAGAGTCACTAATCCACAGCTTGCGAACTATGGGAAAATAGTTCCCAATTTTGATGAACCACTCCCAGTGAGCAATGCGTCTCCGGCAAAACCTGCTGTTGATACTACTACAAAAGTGAACGTAGTTCCGGAAAAAAAAGCAGAGGAGTTTCCTGTGTTTCCTCCCGTTAAAGAAACTGCTGTTTCTCCGAAGAGTGCAGAGGTTGAGAAAAAAAAGGAAATTCCACCTCCGGGAGAGTGGAAGAGAGAAAAAAGAAATTAAAACAGTGTTTTAATGAAGGCCTTACCGTACTGGTAAGGCTTTTTTTATTGCAACAGTGTATATGCGCCGACGATCGCCGCGGTTTCAGTGCGGAGGATGTGGTTGCCGAGGCTTTGCCACAGTACCTCGTGCTGGTCGAGCATATCAATATCGTTATTGCTCCAGCCACCCTCGGGGCCGACATACATGACGATAGCGCCCTCTGTTGGGAGAGATTTTCTTTCTACGCCAGCTTGAAATGCAACACTCGGGAACGGGAACTGCTTCAGACATTGTGCGAGAGTCATCGGCTCGTGAATTGTCACACGAGCGTTTCCCCCAGATTGCTCGAGTGCTTCATCACTGATTGTTTGGATGCGGTCGATACGTACTGATTGCTTCACGGTGCGGTCGGTGATGAGAGGGACGATCGTTGTTACACCGAGTTCGGTGAGTTTTTGTACGATGAGTTCAAAGGTCTGCCCTTTTGTAATCGCGATACCGGCAATAACAGTACGTCCTTTTGGGAGCGTGGCGGTGACGGTATTTTTTTGCAGGGTGAGTGTGTCTTTTGTCCGTTCGATGATTGTGCAGATGATATCTGCATCTCCATCGACAAACAGTGCAAGCTGTTCACCGACAGTCAGTTTGAGTACTTGGAGGGTCTGATGAATCAGCCGAGGATCTGCGAGGGTGAATCGCTCCGTCTCGGGGATGTGCTCGACGAGAAATCGATGGACTTTTTTCGGGGTCATGGTAGTTGCCACAGTATACACCAGTGCTCATTTTTTCCTGCTATACTTATGCCTACATGGATATTGACTACCAATCTCTCTCGGGCGTGTTGCTCTACCTTGTTAGTTTTCTCATCGTCTTTTCTGAGACGGGAGTGTTCTTCCTCTTCTTTTTGCCAGGGGATAGTCTCCTCTTTGCGCTCGGGCTTCTCGCAAACCAAGGGGTCATCTCTATTTGGTACCTCATCCCGCTCCTCATTATCGCTGCAATTTGTGGCAATTTTCTTGGGTATTTCTTTGGGCGGATTACTCGTGGGGGACTCGAGCAAGGCAAATACCTTCCCAAGGTCAAGGCCGAACAGCTCGATCGAGCAAGACTTTTTTATGAAAAATACGGATCGATTGCGCTTCTTTTTTCGCGGTTCATACCGATCATGCGCACCCTGGTTCCGTATGTTGCTGGTGTCGTTGTGATGCGCAAGCGGGTGTTCACGCTATGGACTATTGTTGGGGGGATTGCCTGGATCACGACAGTCACCTTGTTTGGTTACTTTTTTGGGAAACAGTTTAACCTCGAAAACGTCGCATACCTCGGCTCGCTTGTCGTTGTCGCCGCTGTTATTGCAACACCTATTTTCATCGGGCTCATCAAGCGCTTCATGAAAGAGCGTTAGTCAAAAATAGAAAGGAGATACTTGTCGATTTCTCGCTGATCAATGTCGTAGAGGTACGTCCCATCGTCATGGAGTTTTGTCGCCAGCTCGATGCCGACGTAGCGCCAGTGCCATGGTTCGTAGATGTAGTACTTGTTATTCTTGGGATACGAGAGGACGAAGCCGTACTCATGGGCATGTTCGGTGAGCCATGTGAACTCAGGTGTTTGGTCAAAAGATCCAGAAAGGTTTCCTGTTTTTGTCGTCGTGAAGTCAACGGTCGTCCCGAGCTGGTGTTCGGAGTAGCCTTGTTCTGCTGAAAAGCGGTTGGCTGCAGTGGTACCGTAGGTTACTTTGTACGATGCTTTCAATGTTGCCTGTGTTCCAAAGGATCGGTAGCTACTCGTGATACGGAGCCCGAGATCCTCGGCACTTGTCGCATCGAGGAGTGCAATGAGGTGTGGCCATACCTCCCCATGAATTTCTAGGACTCGGTCTTTGCCAATGACGTATTTTGCATCGATAGGAGTGAGTGAGCTCGGAGTGTAGTGTTCGTTCAAGAAATACACTTTTGAGTATTTCTTGAGAAGTTCGGGGTCAAGGGTGGTTAGTTTTTGAAGGGTGTCGACTGTCCCTGCGAGCTCGGTCGTCTGCGCCTCCAGCGCGCCTGCTTTTTGTTCTGTCTCGCCAAGCACGGTGGTCAGACGGTCTCGCTCGTACTGGGTCAAGGAGAGGTTGTCCTCGAGCTCGGCAATACTTGCTCGGAGTGTTGCGATTGTTTGCTGTTGGAGCGTGGATTCATGAGAGAGTTCTCGATATCGGTACGCGCCGTAGCCGATACCTGCGAGAAGTATGGTGAATATACTGATATCTATCCAGAGGCGTCTTCGGACAAAGCGGTTCATGGGGGGATTGTAGCACACCCCATAACGCAAAAATCCTCCGTGAGGAGGCGATTGCAGAAGGTGATTCCTAGAAAACTTTCATAGCGGGTGAGAACTCAGTTCCGAGAGGCGATAGATATATTGCTATAGCTATCAGTTCTGTTCCGTGAGCCTTCCAATCAAGCGAGAATATGAAGGGGTAAACCTTGTGATGACTATATACCTATCCACAAGTAATAGATACTAGCGCTTGTGGATGAGTGTGTCATAACACTATTTTGTCTTTTTCTTTGCAGACTTCTTTGCGAGCATTGTCTTTTTCACCGCAAGACGTTTTGCTGTCTTGTGTGAACCTTTTGATTTCTTTTTTGGACTGAGGGATGTACTTCGTTTTGCCATGGTGTCGGTATGATTACTTGATAAATACGCCTTTAGTATACCGTATCGTGCCAAATGCTCAAATAAAAAATCTGAACCGGGTTGCGATTCAGATCGATGTTTTAATTTAAATTTTCGGGTATACCAAACGGGCATAACGGTTTTTGAACATACTGCGTGTTCCGGGGAAAACCTGCTTTTAGTAACTCATGCGCCGCTGCGCTAGTGTGGAGAATAATTTCTCCATTGCAGATGTCCGACATGTGCCTGAAAAGATCAAGGTTAAATCCTCGGAGAGAGTCTCGTGGATCAAAAATAACCTTTGATACTTTCTCTTTTTTCAAAAGGGAAAGTATTTCAGCCGGTGTGGTGGCCTCAAATCCTTCCGTATCTTTTAACAGCGATGCTGTTTCCAGGAGATTTTCCCGATACTCCAAGTTCGGTTCAATAATAATGACCACTTTTTTTCTCATACGTGCAGTTTAGTTTTTTGATACACAATAGCATAAAATCATGACCCATCAGTTACTGGACCGTAAATCAAATCCACAATGGATGCACACCTGCGCAATAAGCTTCCCCTGTTTCGGTCCATAAAAAGGGACAGGTATTTTTTCATAGATGTTTTCTGGCTCATGGCTGCATTTTGCCTGTATTTGACAGATATAGTCAGACAGGGCCTGTTCCTGACGCCATACTGATTTCTGCAATTCCTTTACCGTAGGGTTCTCCCGAAGAGAGGGGAAATCCTTTATTTCTAAGTTATTCATAACAAATTTTTTTTAAAGGGTGATCGTTTTTTCTGATATTACAATAATAGTAGATATGTGTCAAATATTTTTGACAATAAAGAAAGCAAAACCGTAGAAATTAGTAGAAAAAAGTTTCAATGAGCCACGGGAGGGTCAGTACCATGACGGGGACGAGCACGGTACATATGATTAAAAATCGTATGATGAATGCATAGCGCTTGATGAATGTGCAGTAAATCTGTTGGTCAGCTTCTACCGTCGATTGTTGCAATCGCTGTTCAAAATCACCCTTAACTTTTTTTATCTTACGGATTGCGTATAAAAATATAGAAACAGAAAATACGATTAAAAAGAGAAAAAATAAAAGCAGTACTGCAGGATAGTGTGTCATGTGTTGAGCATACCACGACCCCTGCTCGTTCAAACAACTATTCCTAAAAAATAAGGACTAATGACATGAGATCAAGAAAGACTCCTATGAATTAAAGTTTTGATACCTTATATTTTGACTACCAAGAGAATACCGATGACGATTGCTGCAATTGCGCAGATCTGTCCTGAGTATTTGAACGGGTAAAAGTGGCTGATACCATAGACGAGGAAAAAGATGACTTCTGCAATGATGAGTGGAGACATGTTATTGTGGTGTTGTTCCTGTAGGAACGGTTACATTGATAGTTGCGGCTGGTGCGGCTGGTGCAGCAGGAGATGCTTTGCGCCATCCGTATCGGTAGAACAAAAATCCACCGACGAGAATGAGTATGATAATGATGACGATGCCAAATCCGTTACCTCCCTCGCCGTTGTTCCCTGGGGTGTTTATGATGGTTGTCATACGTGTGTGATGAAGTTATCGAATAAAAAGGATATCTTCTATATCCACTATACTGAGTATGTGCTTATGAAGCAGGAAGTCAATGAAGTCGATCCCGAGGATGTTCGGGATAGTTTGCTCCTCTTAGGGGAGGTTGCGAAATAGATGAGAACAATACGATTATTTTATTATTTCAGATTCGGGTACATCTATCTCTGTGTCTTGTGTGCTTTCCCGATCTTCTTCGACACCATCCGTCATACCATCATCGCGATTCGTAAGACCTTCTGCTGACTGTGCAGCTTCGTCAATCTCGATTATTTCTTCTGCGTGCAGTTCTTGTTCGTCCTCAATGCGCTGTTTTTCTTTAGCCAGATCATCATTTTTTGGTGTATGCATCTAGTCGTGACGACCGAGTACAGACATCATTACTGGAGCGATGATGTGAAAACGGAATCCACTAGATCGAACCCGAGTTGTGGTTCGGAAGAGTTTGACATCAAGGTTATATAGGATAGAGTAAAGAAAAAGTACTATATGCAACATTCAACCAGTATTGTAGATTCGTCTAAGAATCAAACCTTTTACCTTTTTCGAAAAAACGGAAAATCATATCTTGCTTCTGACAACACAGAATTATTGCGAGATTGCTTTTGCTCTAATCCACAAACATTGTCAGGTAGTGAAGTATTGCTTCTGTATGGTAGTGATTTGTTAGAGGAATCAATTGAGAAAATGTATGTAAACGTTAAATCCAGTGATGGCGAATTGACTCTACATATGCCTTGTATCAAAGAGGGTTATGGAATAAAGAAAGCTATGGAAGCAATAGGATTTTCATTCATCACCATTTTCAAGGAAGCTGATAGCACTCCAAGACTTTTCACGGAAAATGGAACATGGCAAGGAAAAAGAAACATTGATGCTTATTTGAATCAATTTAGCTGATTTATTTATCGTTTACGGGATGACTATGTCATCCTTTTTTCTTTTCTCCAAACCCCTTCACAACATTCACGATGTTCACATGTGCTCCGAACCTTAGAGGATGTTCGAATGAGTTTAATGCAGAAATAGGGAATTAAGACCTTGTAGATAAAGGGTTATTTTGATTGACAAAGTACATATAGTGTGCTATTATCCCATTAAGTCTGAGTTATTCAGCAACGTAAATGAGGGTCGTAACCTCAATGTTCTTACAAAATTAAATTATCGTTATGGTAATCACAGCAAAGTCACTTTTACCAACTGGTACATGTGCAATCACGAATGGCCCTTCAAAGTATGACCTCCAGGCTTGTCTTTTTGACAAGAAAACAGTTCAATTTTCCATTAACACCAGTGCAGTAAAAAGCACTATGGATATTGGCGAAAAGTTTAATGTATCCATCCATTTAATTGGAAGAGAGGATGGTTCAGGTGAACGTTGGATTGGAGAGTTTTATGTAACGAGTCTTACTGATTCAACAAAATCTGAAAAGCGTATATTTTACTATGATACGAAAAGCAGAAAAGGAACAGTAATGGAAGTTACAAAAAAATGGACACTGGGAACATCATAAAATTCCTGTAACAAAAAAATACAGCCACCCCTCAAAAGGTGGTTTTTTCATACACAAACATACACTCCTCCAGATCTTCACAACATACACAACGTTCACGTGCTCCGAACTTGGGACGATGTTCGAATTATACGTCTTGCTGGTGATTAACAAGAAAGACAGATATGAAAATCATAATTAGAAGACCTACACCAATAATTAAGGAAAGAATGCTTATAGTAACTGGCAACTTTGTTTTATTTTTGGATCTTAAATAAATGATGCTAAGGATCATTCCGAGTAATACAACTAGTACTACAGCGGGTATTGAATCAAAAAAGACATAAAGAAATTTGAATTTCCATCGAGGCATAAAAAGCGCCGAAAGTGGGGAAAGGGTTACCAGAAATGAAACCCAAGGAAGTTTATTCATTATTAAATTGTACCATTAAGATTAATAACCTTTAATTTGCTCCGAACTTGGGATGATGTTCGAATACTCATTTTACAAAGGAATTAAAAAAACCACCGTATTTATGGAGGTGGTTTTTTACAGTTTAGGCTCGTAAAAGGTGTTTGAGGCTATTTACTACGAACTAGATATGATCGGCTCATCTTCTTTCATAAGTTGTGTAAGTGAGGGTTCAGCTTCGGTTCCTTCGTTTACATAAAGCTCTCCATCTTGCTCAACTAGCTTAACTCCATCTTTGAAGTACTCGCCATTCTCCTCCACTACATCTTTGTAGTTTTCAATATTGACTTCTTTTGGTTGCTCTTGTGGAGCCTGGTTAAATGATTCAAATCCCATATTTTTTACTCATGACTTAATAAGGATAAGTATAGCAAAATCCTAATGTATTTAAAGCACTCAAATAAGCTTCAAAAAAGTGCTCCCCCGGCTGGATTCGAACCAACGACCCATCGCTTACATTTATTCTCACATTACTGTGGGCATGGACTATATCATCACCATTCTTATAACAAGAGAAGGTGCGAAGCGCTTCCGCCGATATAAAAATCGGAGTACTCCCAAAAGGGATAGTCTCTGAACCTTCCACGTGAGATAGCAAATTTAAAAATTAAACAAAATCTTTAAGTCTGTTATCTCACGTGGCTTGGCTGCTGATTATCCTCTGTGACGAGGACTTCCAGCAATTCACTTCGTTTTTCGACCCGTCTTTCGATCGGGAAGCTGCGTAATACCGTCGTGGACTTCCATATGACAGTTTGCGCACAAGAGAATACATTTATCTATTTCAGCCTTGGTCTTTTCCCATGATCGGGTGAGGCCTTTGTCTGATACTCCAAACTTCTTTTGTTTGGGGTCAAGATGATGAAACACGAGTGCGCGACTGCATTTGGTATATCCACAGATTTCACATCGATTACCTTTATATTCACGAGCCATGAGGCGAATTTTAATTCTTCGCTTCTTGACTGCTTCGCGCATATAGACGGCTCGATCGGCATAGGTTCGGGTCTCTGGCATACTCAATAAGTATACCATCGACAACCTTTCCACAGGCGATTGCTCTACCGCTGAGCTACAGGGGAATATTTCGTTCAAAAAGAACTCGCAGACTATACCATTTTTCTCTTCCGGGCTCAACCTTGTTGTGTTTTCTAGAGCTTGAAATCGCTTCTATAGACAGGCCGGCCGGGAAGGGGTGCTTCACGGTTCCAGAAGTCGAATCGGAACCATCCATAGCCCTGTGGAGGCGTCGCGAGGAGCGCCTGCTGGTCTTCGGGGAGGTAGTCTGCCATCCACGTATTGGGAGCGACAGCAGTAGGGGCGATGAACTCTCCTTTTTTCAGGCGGGGATACATGACCCAGACAAACCAGATGACGCCAACTATTGCTATTACTTTGCCCATAGGGCTATACTACCTAGCATTTTATATATTTCAAAATAGCCCCGCACTATGCATCATTTCACCAAAAAGACCAAAATTGTCGCCACGATTGGACCTGTCACTGAGGGCAAAGACATGTTTAGCAGTATCCTTCATGCTGGAGTCAATGTTGCCCGTATCAACATGAGTCATGGCACGTACGAAGAGCAGTCCAAGAAGATCAAGACCATTAAAGCCGTCGCAAAAAAAGAAGGATGCACGATCGGTGTACTACTCGATCTTGCTGGTCCCAAGATTCGTATCGGAGATTTTGCCGAAGGTGTCGTTGAGCTTGTAGCAGGAGAGACAATGGTTTTGACCGGAGAAAAAATCATCGGAGACAAGACGCGTGTGCATTTCAACTACCCGCACATTGCCACTGATATCAAGCCGGGCATGGTACTCATGCTCGATGATGGCAAGAAAAAGCTCGAAGTGATCAGTGTGAAAGGTGATGACATTTATACCAAGGTGATTGTGGGCGGTACAACCAAGGGGCGCCGTGGAGTCAATATCCCTGGAGCCTACCTGTCGATCGACGCACTGACCGCAAAGGACAAAAAAGACCTGGTCTTTGGGCTTGAACAAGGAGTCGACTTTGTCGCGCTCTCATTTGTGCGTACTGCAGATGATATTGGTGTACTGCGCAAACTACTAAAGAAACACAACTCTACTGCACAGATTGTCGCAAAAATAGAAACCCAAGAAGCGGTTGATCATATCGACGCGATTATCGAGGCGACCGATATCATCATGGTTGCTCGAGGAGATCTCGCGATTGAGGTCGGTCCAGAAAAGGTACCCTCGCTTCAGAAGCAAATCATCAAGAAATGTAACGACATCGGCAAACCGGTCATCGTCGCTACTCAGATGCTCGAGAGTATGATCACGACACCAGTACCGACCCGTGCCGAAGTATCCGATGTTGCCAACGCCATCTTTGACGGAGCAGATGCCATCATGCTCTCGGAGGAAACGACCTTGGGTAAGCACCCGCTCGAAGCGGTCCGCATGATGCATGATATCGCCGTGCGCACTGAGGCAGAGATTGGGACTCATCGTCGACACAAGGTGCACTCAGGAAGCGTAGCGGACTCAGTGAGTTCATCAGTGGTCCACAACGCCGAAGATGTCCAGGCAACCGTCATCGTGGCGCTCACCGAGACGGGGTCAACACCGCGCATGATCGCTCGCTACAAGCCACAACAACCGATCATTACCCTTACTCCCAATGACCATGTCATGCGACAGCTTCTCCTCGTGTATGGGTGTTATCCAATCAAAATCAAACCGTTTCAATACATCGCAAAGATTATCCCCACAGTCAATGCGCTCCTCAAAAAGGAGGGAGTCGTGGCCATAGGGGATCATATCGTCGTCTCCGCGGGTGTCCCATTTGGGGTCGCAGGGAGCACCAATATGCTCATGGTTCTGACGGTTCAGTAGTCCCTCTATTTTTACAGAAGGTGTATACTAAAGGTATATGAATATATCAATTACCGCACAAAACACCGATCTTACCCCTGCGTTGAAAGACTATGTTGAAAAGCGTATGAGCGGTCTCGGCAAATATACGTCGGGGGATCCAGTCGTCGTCGTCGAGATTGGCAAGACGACAGCACATCATCGTCAAGGGGATATTTTTGAAGCGAAGGTCAATGTGACAACACCGCTCGGCAAAAAATACTACGCCGTTACTCAAAAACCAGACATGTATGAAGCCATCGATGACGTCCGCACAGAAATCATCCGCGAGCTCTCAAGTGCAAAAGACAAAAAGGCTACATTGTTCAAACGTGGTGCACAAAAAGTGAAAAGCATGTTGCGGGGATTTCGATCTTAACTCTTTGCTTGATACACAGTGTACGGCATGCGTTTGCCGTTCTCTGGGATCACTTCATCGATCACAAAGTGCTTGCCCGCTCCCGTAGGGCTGGCGGGCCCGTCCTCGAGATGGGCCTTTGTTATTTTGAGCCGCTTTCCGTCCTGGAAAAAGTATGAGCCTACAGAGCCATAGTACGCGCGGTATGTGCGGTCATTTATGAGTGCGTCATCTGAGAGATTGAGCTCACCCATTTCTTTGGATATCTTTGTACAGGTTGTCACGTGTGATTCATCCTGCGGTGTAGGAGCTATTGTTCCATCAAAAATCTCTTTAATAGTTTCGGACAAGAGTGCGAGCGCTTCAGTATTTAATTTGTCGCGAAGTGTTGGTGTCGTGTCGGTTGGATCAATAGGTATTTCTTTGGTTGCGAGGATATCTCCCGCATCGAGCTTGTACACCATTTGTTGTATCGTGACACCGGTCGTCGTATCGCCGTTGAGGATTGCAGATTCAGTCGGTGTTGCGCCACGGTACTTGGGGAGGAGGGAATAGTGCACGTTGATGGTGCCGTACTTGGGGAGGTTGATGACGCGCTCCGGCATGATCTTGCCATAGGCGACGACAACAAAGAGATCCCACGGAGTCTGTGAAAGCTCTGCAAAAAATGCATCGTCGAGCTTCTCGGGTTGCAACACTTTGACACCATGCCCATCCGCCCATGACTTGGGTCCAGGGGATTGCATTGTCATACCACGCCCACTTGGTCGATCAGGACCGGTGACAACTAGGGAGGGAGAATAGCCACTCGATACAAGTGTATCGAGAAAATCAGTTGCAAATGCCGGAGTACCGAAAAAGACTATGTTCATAGGGGTATTGTAGCATATTGACTTTATTACTTATATATGCTATAATATAAACAGAAATTTAATTTAAAAACTTAAATCATTTATATGGTTAAGAATATAAGAATCTTTGTAATAATACTTTCAATTATTTGTGCAATAGCGATGCTTATCGGTCTTTATATATTAGAAATAGATATAAAGGTCGCGAAAGTATGGCTATGGGCAGGATATATAGGTATCTGTGTTAGTGCAGTAATTGCATTTTTATTGGGATTCTTTTCAAAGAAAAAATAATTAAAAGGGGGTAAAAATTAATTTTTACCCCCTTTTTTACTTATTGCAGAAAATTATTTTATCGGTGGGATATCTTGAATGCCGGTTGCTTTGTCGATGAAGAGGGTGCCGTTTAAGTGATCTATTTCATGTTGGAATATTTGTGCGAGGAGGCCACGACCGGACATGACGAATTCATTACCCTCAGCATTGAGTGCTCGCACGGTCGCACTGGTTGCGCGCTTCACGAGACCGTATTTCCATCGGACCGAGAGACAGCCTTCAGAAAGTTCTTCTTTCTTTTTACCGATGCGGATGATCTCAGGGTTGATAAACACAGTGTCATCAGCGAGGAGTTTGGATGCGCGTTTCGCGACAACGAATATACGCAGAGACTGACCGATCTGGGGAGCGGCAATAGCGACACCGTCTTCTTCGGCGCTGAGTGCGATTTTCATATCGGCAACGATGTTTTGAATTGCTGTGGAGGTCACTGCATCTTTTGGGACAACCTGTGCGGTTGCGCGCAGTACAGGATCAGGTTCTTGGACAATCGTTTTTGTCATCACGTACAAAATTAATTTACGCTAATAATAAACTGGGAATATTTTGTGATTTTGTACGTGATCATGTTACTTCAAGTGTTTGATATACGCAGGGAGCTCGGCGAGTGGGACAGTATCCTGAGATCGTGTTTCCATGTTGCGGACGATGACAGTGTCGTGTACTGCCTCCATCTGACCAAAGATCATGACGTAGGGCGTACCACTCTTTTCTGCAACAGCTAGTTGTGATCCGAGGCTGTCTTTCGAGAGTGATTGCATGATTGGGATGTGTGCCTTGCGGAGGATTTCGACAACGTTCAAACTCTTTAGTTTTGCTTCAGCACCAACTTGGATAAAGTATACTTTTGGCTTTTTCATAATGCGAGGAGAGAGATCTTTGTACCATGCGCTTTCAACAACACGGTCAATACCAAATGACCCGCCAACTGCAGGAATATCTTTTTTGCTTCCGAGCATCTTGCCCAAATAATCATACCGACCTCCACCAGCAAGCTGAACAGGTCCTTCGGGTGTTTGTTCAACTATCTCAAAAACGGTGTGGGTGTAATAGGAGAGTCCTCGTACAAGATTCTTGTCGATTTGATACGGAATCCCCATTTGATCGAGGTACTCAAGGACTTCTTTGAAGTGTTTTTTGCCAGACGCTGAGAGATAGCTGATTGAATCAGGTGCGCGTTCATTGAGTTCTTTAGTTACTTCTTCTTTTGAGTCAAGGATACGAAGCGGATTTGTTTTGAGTCGCTCTCGATCAATAGGGGGAAGTTTATCTGCATGTTTTTTGTAATAATTTACAAGTTCACGGATATATGTCGGACGAGAATCTTTGTCACCAATAGAGTTAATTGTTATGGAAAGATTTGGCGCACCTGCCTCCTGTAAAATCGTATAGAGTGTTTTGATGACAAGTGCATCAAGAATGCTTTTCTCACTCCCGAGCGCATCAACGTCAAACTGATAAAACTGTCGGTATCGCCCACGCTGTTGTTTTTCGTGTCTGAATACTGGCCCTGAGTGATAAAAGAGCACTGGTTGTGGTTGGTTTTGCATGCCGTGTTCCATATATGCACGCATTACACCCGCAGTTCCTTCTGGTCGAAGGGCAAGATGATCTCCACCCTTTGTTTTCAGTGTGTACATTTCTTTGTCGACGATATCAGTACCGATACCGACCGCGGTGGTGAACGTCTCTTCGTGTTCGAGGATCGGTGTTTCGATCGGTTTGAAGCCGTAGTACACAGCGACTTCTTGGGCCTTTTCAAAGAAGCCTTGGAATTTGTAGTACTCGTCGCCGATGATGTCCCGCATGCCTTTGGGACTACTGAGCTCTTGTGATTTTTTTTGCATTTCTTTATTCATACGTTACTTTTGCGGGGAGATAGTCGATCGTGTTGAGAGGGAGGAGGCGAAGGAGGGCTCGGCCGCGGATATTTTTTGCCGGGAGGGTGCCCCATGATCGTGAGTCGTAGCTCCCACTACGGTTGTCTCCCATGACGTAGTATTGACCCTCAGGAACAGTCATATGGACGGTGTCACTACTCTGGTGCGTGATGAAATCTTCTTGGAGTGTAAAACCATCTGGGTTCGCAGTGTTGGTTATCGTGACGGTTGCACCTTTGATGTCGACTGTATCACCTGGGAGTCCGATGATACGTTTGATGTAGTACTTCGTCGGTTCAGGAGGGGATTTGAAAACAACAACTTCGCCACGAGCGGGTTCGCGGAAACGATACGAGACCTCATCGATGATCAAGTACTGACCATTTTTGATATCAGGATCCATGGAGTTGCCCGACACGATGAAAGGACGCACAACAAATGCCTGGATGAGGAGCGCGAGTCCGATAGCTGCACCGATGTAGAGGACATTTTCAATAAAAATCCATACTCGTGATTTTACCGATGGTACAGAAGGAGAGGTGGTCATTGTGGGTTCCATGATTAGGCCAAGTATAAACGATTTTTTGGTTCGATACAATGGTGCTCTTTTTCTTGTATGTATTGAAAAATAACTGTTTTTCAATTACAGTGTGGATATGAACATCATTATTGGCCTTGGAAATCCCGGACACAAATTTGCCGGACACAGACACAACATCGGCTTCATGACGCTCGATGTGTATGCCGAAAAAGGAGGTCTGCACTTCACTCAGAAGGATCTCTTTCATGCGCAGCTCGCACAGAATGGCCCCGACCAACTCCTCGCAAAGCCAGACACGTTTATGAATGACTCCGGCAAAGCAGCTCGTATGCTCGCCAAGCAGTATGATGCCAGTATTGTCGTCGTGTACGATGATATCGATATCAACATCGGGCTTGTGAAGTGTTCGTTCGACCGAGGTGCAGGAGGACACAACGGCGTGCAGTCTATCATCGACCATTTGGGTACTAAAGAATTCTTTCGTATTCGCATTGGTGTGCGACCGGTGCACGAAGAGTTGCTTCCACGCATCGCTCCACCTGACGGATTTGAAAAATATCTCCTTTCAGATTTTGCACCGTTTGAAGATGAACTTAAACAACAGGGGATGAAGCGCACTATTGAGATCATCGATGCACTAAAAACAAAAAGTTTTGATGAAGTGATGAATACGTATAATTAATTGACAAAATTATTTTGTAATATATAGTGGGTAAAACTATTTTTTATGAAAGCAATAATCTCTATCTTGTCTGATTTACCTTGGTATATGCAGATAATTCTTTGGCCAGAATTGGTAATAGCGATATGCCTACCGGTTAGTGAAATAGTTAGGGAGATATCCCCATCGTTTGCTAGACCATTTACGATACCAGTTATTCATGATCACATACTGTTAAGTATCATAGCGCTCGGTGTTGTTATAACGGTAACTATTTTCTTCTTTCTTCTATTGCTAATGCCTTCTACCGATGAAAGGTTTGCATAAAATCAAAAAAGCCGCTACTCATTTCTGAATGGCGGCTTTTTTATTTTCTTATTTATCTTCTTCTTTCTTTTCTTCTTCAACTTTCTGTTCTCCGAACACCAATGTCATTCTTTGTTCTTTTGGTTCAAAGAGGGTCACGGTGAATGGATAGGTTCGTCCGAGTTGGAGTTCTGCGCGAAGCTTCTCTTCAGAACCAAAGGTTGAGTGATGGACGAGGCCCGCAACTCCTTCTTTGATTGAGACGAGGGCACCGTGTTTGTTGTACTTGATGACGACACCTTTGACGACATCACCTTTCTTGAGTGATCCTTCAAATGCCTTCCATGGGTTGTCCTTGAGTGCTTTGATAGAGAGTGAGATCTTGCCATCTTTGATGTCAATGACCTTTGCTTTCACCTTGTCCTTCAATTTGAACATAGTGCGAGGATCTTCGACGAGGCCCCAGTCGAGCTCAGAGATGTGAACGAGTCCTTCGAGTCCCTCCTCAACTTTGAGGAATACTCCGAAGTCGACGATGCCGGTGACTTCGCAATCAAGCTCGTCGCCAATCGCGTATTTGCTGACCACTTCCTGTCGTTCTTCAGGATTGTTGTCCTTTTCAGAAAAGATGAGTTTGCCATCCTTTGGATTTGCGCTGATCATTGTCACGGCAAGTTTTGTCCCCGTGAGCTTCTTGAGTTCACGAAGGATCTTGTCTTTGTCACTATCTTCTACGCGTGGATAGTGTTCAGCCTTGAGCTGACTTGCAGGCAAAAATCCTGACACGCCTTGCCAGTCGATAATGAGCCCGCCTTTGTTGGCATCCTTGATCGTGAGCTCAAAGACCGTTTTGTCTTTGATTGCGTTTTCCGCATCACTCCACAGAAGGGCTGCCTTTGCTTCTTTCAATGAGAGCTCAACATATCCGTCGTCGTTTTCGGTCTCTACCACCTTTGCTTTGATAATGTCGCCGATGTTGGTCTTCTTGATCAAATCACGTGCAGCGATGTATTCGCGGCCGTAGATGATACCAGTACCGTATGGTGCAAGGTCGATGTAGATCGCTGCCTTTTCAACCCCGATCACTGGACCCTCAACGAGCTCATCAAGGAAGGGTCGGTGTGGACCCATGTCTTCAGACACGACTGTTTCGGTCGCGACTGCTTGTGGCTGCATTTCTTCTAAATCATTCTTTTTTGTTGTTCGTATTGCCATAAAAAATAAAAATTCACCACAGAGGTGGCGATCCGAGTACTGCATGTTGCACAGTATCGAACTGCCTACCAAGATTTCGTATACCATTGCTCGCGTATATGAGGTTATTCTTGTTAGGTTGTTTGTTAATTTATCCCGCCATAGGCGAGGACTCTTGCGAGTAGGGGAATACTAGCATTTGGGAGAGGAAATGGGTACCTTGACAATATAGATAAACATGCTAAAGTAATGAAAATATTTAGTCATTTAAACTATTCAAAATGTACCTAAGATTATTAATTGCTTTCCTTGCATTTGCAACATTTCGTTTATGGTTGCCTGACCCGAGTGAAATGCCAAATCCTGCGTTTGAAATGCAGACACCTCTTACTTGGTGTATGGGTGCTATTGGCGCAGTTTTCATTATTTCTTTTGGAATAGATATGTATTTCAAAATAAGAAATAAACGTTTCAAAAAAATATGAATGAATTTAGAATTTATTTAAAAGTATGGCCATAATTAGGACCATACTTTTTTTATTACCCATTTTTTGCTACTATCAGTCCATGGTTATCACATACTACGGCCGCTCATACTTTAAGCTCACTTTGGGAGATCTCACGATTGCGACCAATCCGCCTTCCAAGTCACTCAAGCCCTCACGCTTTGGGGCAGATATTGCGCTTATTACGGCAAATGTCGAAGCAGGGAACGATCCCGAGACAGTAAGTATGGGAGATCGCGAACCCTTTGTACTCAACAGTCCGGGTAGCTATGAAGTCCGCGAGCTCTTCTTTGCAGGCGCGCCTTCAAATGTCACGATCGACAAGGTTGATCGCATCAACACGGTCTACGGCTTTGAGCTCGATGGGATCAAGATAGCATTTCTCGGTGCGGCGTATGATGAAAAGTCTTTGTCGACAGAAGCCAAAGAGATTGCCTCACAAGCCGATATGATATTTATCTCAATCGGAGAAGATGCAAGCCTTGCGTACAAGACGGCAACTTCTTTTGATCCCAATGTCATCATCCCTATGGACTATACCGAAGAGAGTTTGAAGCGATTTCTCAAAGAAGGCGGACAAGAAAAAACCGAAATACAAGACAAAGCAACATTGAAGCGCCGTGACCTCGACGGCAAAGAAGGACATATTATCGTCCTTGCAGCACAATAGTCCTTATATATGGCATTGTTTCAGCATCATCCACCAGAGACCCGCAAAAAAATAGCACTTGGTATCACAATCGGGGTTGGCGTGATCTTGCTTATACTTATGATCCTTATCTATGCCTCCAAAAAGGGAACAAGCGACAATGAATCTGGCTCGATATTGTCCAATTTCTACAACACAATTTTGATCAAGGGACAATCGTACGTTGGCGACAAGTAATGCTATACTGTAAGCCTCTATGGCAAAAAAGACCCCGGAAAAATCAGCTCCCGATGCTCCAGTGACACCTCGTCAGAGCATTCTTCCTGTCAATATCGTCAACGAAATGCGTGTGTCGTTTATCGACTATGCCATGTCGGTCATCACTGATCGTGCGCTCCCTGATGTGCGTGATGGGCTCAAGCCCGTACATCGCCGCATCCTCTTTGCGATGTACAAGAACGGTATTGTTGCATCTGCGAAGTTCCGCAAGAGCGCGCTCATCGTCGGTGATGTGCTGGGTAAATACCACCCGCACGGCGACCAGTCAGTCTATGATGCTATGGTAAAGATGGCGCAAGAATTCGCATACCGATATCCACTCATCAAGGGCCAAGGAAACTTTGGTTCTGTCGACGGCGATGGTGCTGCGGCGATGCGTTATACCGAAGCAAAGATGAGCAAGATCGCGATGGAAATGATTCGCGATATCGAAAAGGAGACTATCGACTATCGTCCCAACTATGACGCGACACTCAACGAGCCCGTCGTGATGCCAACTGCAGTACCAAGTCTCTTGCTCAACGGGACACTGGGTATTGCTGTGGGTATGGCGACCAACATCGCTCCTCACAATCTCGGAGAGATCATGGACGCCTGTCTCTATATGATCGAGAACGATGACGCGACCAACGAAGACATCGCAGGTATCGTCCAAGGTCCTGACTTCCCAACGGGAGGGATTGCATTCAACAAAGCCGACATCGCACACGCGTTCGCTACAGGACGCGGTGGCGTCGTCTGTCGCGGAGAAGCCGAGATCGCCGAGACCAAGAACGGCATGTATACGATCACTATCACGTCTCTCCCGTACCAAGTCGTCCGATCCAACTTCGTGGAATCCATTGCATCATTGGTCCAAGAAAAGAAACTCGAAGGCATCAAGGCGCTCGATGATTATTCGGCTGCAGATATGCGCGTCGTGGTGACACTCAAGACCGGCGTCAATCCGCAAAAGGTCCTCAACTACCTCTACAAACACACCCAGCTCGAACAGACATTCCACTACAACATGGTCGCACTCGTCGACGGAGTACCAGAGACACTCTCGATCAAGAGTATCCTCTCAGCATTCATTGCACATCGAGAAGTCGTCGTGCGACGCCGTACCGCATTTGACCTCAAGAAGGCGAAGGACCGCGAACACATCCTCCTCGGTCTCAAAAAGGCACTTGACCACATCGACCGTATCATCACCCTCATCCGTGCTTCCAAGGATGCGAGTGTCGCAAAGGTAAACTTGATGAAGGAATTCAAATTCTCTGACCTCCAAGCAGACGCCATCCTCGAGATGCGCCTGCAGAAGCTCGCCGGTCTCGAGCGCAAGGCTGTAGAGACAGAACTCAAAGAGAAGCAGGAACTCATCGCCGAACTCGAGAGCTTGCTCGCGAGCGCAAAGAAAATATTCAAGGTCATTGCTGACGAACTCAGAGAGATCAAAGAAAAGTATGGCGACGAACGCAAGACCAAGATCATGAGTGGTGGTACCAAGCTCATCAATGACGAAGATCTCATTCCTGAGAAGGAATCAGTACTCGTCCTCACCGCTGGTGGATATGTCAAACGTACCGATCCGAGTGAATACAAGATACAGAAGCGTGGTGGTGTCGGCGTGATTGATCTCGAGACCAAAGAAGAAGACTTTGTCACAACGCTCGTCACAACTGATACACATTCAGATCTATTATTCTTTACCAACAAAGGCAAGGCATACCAGATCAAGATGTACGACATCCCCGAAGGCAAGCGCGCGACTAAAGGCAAGAGTGTTATGAACTTCCTCTCGCTCGCTGGAGACGAACTCGTCACGAGTGTGCTCGCCGTCCCAAAGAAGGTAAAAGAAGAAAAGGCGTCACTATTTCTCTTGACCAAAAAGGGAACTGCAAAGAAGGTCACCTATGAATCATTCAAGGATGTACGACGCAGTGGGATCATCGCCATCCGACTCGATGCAGGAGATGAACTCCAGGCAGTGCTTCGTGTCCAAAAGGGTCAGAGCGTGATTCTTGGAAGTTCACAAGGTCAATCAATCCGATTTGAAGAGAGTGATATTCGTGAGATGGGACGTACCGCAGGTGGTGTGCGAGCGATGAAGCTTGGCAAAGGAGATACGATTGTCGGAGCAAATGTTGTGGCTGATGAGAAAGGTACGTACATGCTCACACTTGGTGCAAACGGTATCGGTAAAAAGACTGCGATTAGCGAATACAAAATACAAGGCCGTGGTGGAAGCGGTATCAAGACTGCAAAAATTACTCCAAAGACCGGTGCATTGATGGTGGCGATGGTGGTACACGATGGTACTGAGCTTGTCGCAATGTCCAAAAAAGGACAAGTGATCCGCGTGGATCTCGCAACGATCCCGTCATCCGGTCGCCAGACGCAAGGAGTGACTATCATGAAGCTCCGTGCAGGGGATACACTCGCATCCGTCACCTGCTTGTAGATTCGATCATCACAAATCTGAACACATGTGCTCTGCGGGACTCACTCCGTTCAAACAGGTCCTCGATCACATGTATTCAATTTGTTCGATCGAACCGGCCTCACTTCTCCCTTCCTTGTTAAAAAATAAGAAACCGTTTTTCGTGCCTTTGGAGAAATATGGTTTCTTATTTTTTAAACACCCTCTTCTTCTCTTTCTTTGCTATACTATTCATATGTTCATGGAGCCATCAGCGATGCTCGCCGTATGTAATCTACAGTCAACTGATAGTGTTGCTGATTTTGGCGCGGGGTCGGGCTTCATGTCGCGCGCTGCGGCAGCACTCGTTCCCCAGGGCAATGTCTTTGCGATCGAAATACATCGCGATATCGTCGCACGGCTTACACGCGAAGCGTCTGAGTTAGGTATCAAAAATATGCACCCACTGTGGGGAGATATAGAGATTGCGGGCGGATCAAAACTCGGCGACGAAAGTATGAACTTTGTCATTCTTTCCAATATTTTGTTTCAAATCGAAGACAAACAAGGCTGTCTCCAAGAAGTGAAACGAGTACTCAAACCGGATGGGAGGATCCTTGTAGTTGATTGGAGTGAGTCATTTGGCGGTATGGGGCCACGACCAGAGTCAGTGCTTCGTAAAGAAACCGCGGAAGCCCTCTGTGCGAAGTTTGGATTCAGTGTGCTGACTGATACGCTACCTGCAGGTGAGCACCACTATGCTATACTTTTCAAGAAATCAACAAACACATAACGCATGAAATCATCATTTCAAACAATTCTTGTTATCGTCTTTGTTATCGTCTTTGCCGGTGCAGTACTAGTCTTTTCGGGATTGATTTCGGTTGGTAGCAAAAAAGCAGCAGTAGCGACTCCACAAGGAACCGTCGTTATGTGGGGGATTGCACCACAAAACCTTATCCAGTCATATCTCGATAGTCTCAATATATCCAATACTGATTACAATATTGTGTACTCTGAACACACACCTGCGACTCTACCCCAAGAACTGATTGTCGCCCTTGCAAACGGTACACCGCCGGATCTCATCCTGTTTTCTTCGGAAATTTTCTCTCAATTTAAAGATAAGTTATATCCTATCCCGTATAGTGCATACGATGAGCGAACATATCGCGATACCCATATCGATGGAGCGCAAATCTTTTTGAGCAAGGAAGGTATCTTGGCGACACCGCTTGTCGTCGATCCGATCGTCATGTACTACAACAAAGATATATTGGCACAAGCAACATTTGTTGTTCCACCCAAGACCTGGCTAAACCTACAGCAAGCCATCCCTATTTTGACGAAGCGTGACGCGAGAAACACGATCACACAGT
>JAGOVD010000016.1 GCA_018060905.1 Minisyncoccota bacterium | reverse complement strand
CTCTCTGTCCCCTCCATACCGGAGAGCACCATTTCAAAGTCAGACAACAATGGGGGCTCGATCGTGGCAAAGTCACTCTCAGGAGTGATGTCTTTCAAGCTATAGGTCTCGGTGATTGCACGGTCAATGATAGAGTCTTCTTCGGCACTGAGGCCTCCGAGCATGATACGGAAGAGTCCGACGAGGTTTATGATGTTGGAGCGCAACACATCTGCAGGAGATTCATCGACGCGCGGGATTGGTAGGTCAAAGGGGTTGATGTGGTTATCTGACGAGAGTGAGATGTTGAAGTACCGCCCCCCGATTGCTTCGGCGAGGTACTCGTACTCACGCTCAGGGTCAATCACGATGACATCAGTATCAAACATGAGGGTACGGATGATCTCGAGTTTTGTCGCGTATGATTTACCAGCACCAGATTTTGCAAAAATGATGGAGTTGTAGTTCTCAAGGGAGAACCGGTCAAAGATGACGAGGGAAGAGTTGTGGCGGTTGACGCCATAGAGGATACCGGTCTCACTTGTAAGGTCAAACGAGACGAACGGAAACATGCTTGAGATAGGTTCTGAGTTGAGCTTCTGGATAATGTTGAGCTTGTCGGTACCGAGGGGAACGACGGTCTTGAAGCCGTCCTCTTCTTGGAACAGGGCCGGTTTGATATAGATCATCTTGGATTCGAGCATGCTCTTGATCTCACTCTCGGTGCGAAATAGGTCGTTGTCGTTATCAGCGTAGATCGTGATGTAGAAGCCGATATTGAACATTTTTTCCTGTGCTTGCGTGAGGTTGTCACGGAGCTCTTCGAGGTCTTGGTATGCGGTGTCGAGCATTGGGTCGCGAACCAGACCTTTTTGTTGTCGAACGATGATCTGACTTTCAACTTCCGCAATCTTCTTTTGGAAATGTTTCAACAGTTCTGATGTTTCAATCGGGTTGATATAGATAGCGACATCAAAGATTTTGTCGAGGTTGATGATCGGAGTGAACCAGTTGTCGGTGAGGTATCGAGGGTATGCAATGACGAAAAATGTGCGCACGGTCTTGTCGCCGATGCGCATGGATTTAGGGGTGATCTCGATAGCAGAGGGTGCTATCTTGTCCGCGAGCTCCATAGTCGCCCACTCATGCACCTCTGATGGTAGTATCGGAAGTCGTTTGTTGTCTTGTTTTTTTTCGCTCGATCCAAAGAGAGACATTGTGCCTTTAGTATACTACAAGGCAAGGAGAAAGTTCATAAGGTTAAAAGTTTATAAAGTAGTCACAAGTGCCCTTACTTTATACATTACAAACTTTATAACTTTTAACTCGCCGACTTCGCAGAAGTCGTGCTCTCTCCTGGGTTGAAGGTTTTGTAGAGGAGCTCGATGACTTCTTCGGTGCCGAGCTGTGCCACTCGGAGGCCGACACGCGAGAGGCCTTGCTCGACGACACTCACTCGTTCTTCGAGTTGGGTGCGTTGCTCTTCGAAGTCACTCACGGTCTGAGCGGTAGGATCGGTCTTGTTGAAAAATGAAAATACTTTTGCGATGCCTTTTTGCTGGCTGAGAATCGGCGGAATGTACGGAATAGTGACAAAAAACGATTTGCGCATGATGTTGACCTGATCGGTAAATGACTGAATGAACTGGATGTATTCACGAGTCTGGACTTGCAAGAGGGGTTCGACTTGATCTTTGAGGCGGTTTTGGAGTGTGAGGATGTACGGACGGATATCATACCGGCGTGATTGTATGACTATTTGTATTGGGAAATCGAGCGTGTTGAGAAAGTTTTGAAACTGCATGAGGGTTGCCCGTTGTTCATCGTAGGATTTGAGCGAGAGGTTGATCGACGAGACGAGGACGACCATACAGAGCGAACCGTCTTTGAGAACGACGATACCATCGCGCACTTCTTTGACGGGGACGAATTGTTGGGCAGGTGTGCCGATGGTAGCCATACAGCCGTAGTATACTACGGCTCAGTAGAAAGTTCATAAAGTTATAAAGTTTATAAAGGTCGTTACGGCTACTTTATAAACTTTATAACTTTCAACTTTACGAACTATTTACTACTTCCCGATTTAGGGTCTATGACGTCCAGACTCCATGAGAGGGTCTTGAGCTTACTCTCAGTGATCGTGTCACGCATCGTTTTTGGGCTTGTGATGGCAGGAGACCCTCTCGTGACAGTGGTTTGTTTGCGCCAGAGATAGAGGCGTGATTTTGAATAGAACCTGATAAAGGATTCAAGGACATGAATAAACGGCTTGTCGTTGTATTTGAAAAACGTCAATGCGAGTGCGAGCGCGGCAAACATAGGCGCAACAATGAGTGCGACGATCCCCGGGAGGATTTTGATTGAGAGGTAGACGAAGCCCGCTCCCCCTGCGAGGTATGCAAACTGTCGGAACGTAAAGGGGCCGAACACTTTGTCTTCGATGTCGATGAATTGCGGGACTTTGAACTGCATAGAGTAAGTATACTATGCCGAGGAGAAAGTTTATAAAGGCGAAAGTTCATAAAGTAAAAAATATGAAGGCAGATCAATTTGAAGACATTATCGCATGGCAAAAAGCAAAAACGCTTACGTTTGAAATATATACCGCATTTAAGCTGTGCAGAGACCTTTCATTTAAGAACCAAATTGAACGAGCAAGTATTTCAATCATGAACAACATTGCTGAAGGGTATGAGCGACAGACCAATAAAGATTTCAGAAACTTCCTCTATATCGCTAAGGGGTCTTGTGCAGAAGTTAGATCAATGCTTTCAGTTGCTGAAGGTCTTGGATATATTCCC
The DNA here is from genome assembly GCA_018060905.1 of Minisyncoccota bacterium. Taxonomy (GTDB): domain Bacteria; phylum Patescibacteriota; class Minisyncoccia; order Phycocordibacterales; family UBA9973; genus UBA4124. The sequence continues at coordinate 6,801 of JAGOVD010000016.1, read as the reverse complement.
CTACAATCCCAGCAAAGATTATCTCAACAGGCAATAGAAATATCGAAAATACTTTCAGGTTTTATTAAAACCCTCTGATTACTTTATAAACTTTAAAAACTTTCACCTTTATAAACTCATCTGTCTGGCATCTCCCGGTATGGGTCGATTGATTTAATGCCAGTGGGCGCAGGAGAGTTTGGTGGAGGAGTTGGAGCGGTAGTTTCTGTTGTGTAGACACGTTTTGTCGGTGCAAGTGTCGACGGTGCTGTCATGGTCTGATTGAGCCGAGCGAGTATATCAGATGGAGATGGGGCGCTTGTTTGAGTAGTAACCATTGAATCAACACCTTCTTCGTCTATGTCTACTTGTGCTAGGATGTTGCGGGCTCGTTCGAGTATTTCAGTATCTATGATGTAGAACATTTTTACTGCCTTTTCAGGGTCGACACCTTCTGCAAGTACGCGCTTGGCTTCCTGCTCCATACTCCGAAGGTTAAGCAATATGCGATAGCAGGCAGTACGCATAGATTGCTTTTCTGTGTCAGTGAGCGAGAGCGCTTTCTGTGCGGTGTCGAGCAGGAATTTAAATTCATCGCTCCACATGAAATCCTGTACCTCTTCAGGAATGAGTGCAAATGCATCATCAAATTCAGTGTCTTCAATTGGTTTCAATTCGTCTTGCATAATTATTTTGATTTATCTTTATCTGGCTTTGCTCCGTCATCACCCTTCTTTTTATTGTCCTCATTCCATTTTGTTTGAGTTTTGTGGCGGTCAATCTTTTCTTGGAGATCATAGATTTTGTCTGGGGTGCTGCTGAGTTTGCGCAATTCATTTTCTATTTCCTTCTTGGCGAGGACCGCTTTTTCTTGTGCGGCAGTATCCTTTTTTGTTTTGGCGGCCTTTACAGCCTCATCGTGTATGTCTCGCTGAACTTCAAGCGCGGCTTGCTTTTTTAGTATGAGCTTCTCGAGATCGGCATCATCAAGCTTTTCAATATCTGCATACGAACTGACCTCGAGAGATTTTGCAAGCATTTTTTTGTGTTTTTCAAGTCTATCTTCCATGTCTGCAAGCACGTTACCTGAACCTCTCTTAGTAGTCGCATCTTTAATAAGCTTGCCGAGTGCCCTGTCCGTGATATCACTATGTTTTTTTCCGGTCAATGTACCGAATGAAGTACCAGAGATTGCCTGGGTGAAGACACCGGTGAGTGCTGCCCCAACAGCAGGAGCAAGCATAGGGAATATTGCTGCAACGGTGCCACCGACGAGTGTTGTGCCGATGGTTGACCCATCAGTAACTTCGTCGAGCATGCGTCTGACGAATGACTGGTTCTTGTAATTTTCTGCATACTCTGCGCGCATCATCGCATTGAATGATTTACTGTCTTTGACATTGTATTTACCAAGACCATCAGGGCCTAGCTTTTCACCGTATGCCTTCTTGAATGCATCAGACTTACCGCGCGCAGCATCATCTTTTTTAAGTTCCTCGATGGTTTGAAGTGTGAGTTTCTGGACTTGGTCAGCGTTTTCTTTTTGGGCAGCTTCTGTGTTCGTGAGGGCTGTCTGGTTTTGTGCTTGTGCTGTCTGGTTTTGCTTCAGTGCTTGTTCATATACAGCTTTTGCCCCAGCGCCCTGTGCAGTAGCAAGAGATTTTTGAAGATCAGCCTCTTTTTCTTTCAAGTTTTTCTGGCTTTCTTCCAGCTTTTTCTGATCAGCAGAAATGTCAGCCTCTTTTTTCTTCATTGCGTCATATTCAGCAGTATGATGCTTTTTCACGTCTTCCTCGCTGATGTGTTTTTCCCAATTTTTCTCAGCATCTTTTTGTGCTTGGTCGTGTTTGTATTTTGCTGCTGCGCTCTTCGCATCTTCATCAGTGAGATGACTTGTGTTCATGCGATTTGCGAGCTTCTCCGCACGCTTCTCCGCACGCTTCTTGTCGATCGCAACATTACCACCTACCTCACCCTTCTTTCCAAGTGCTTTATCCGCACCAAGTCCGAGTGATCCGCTTAACGTGTCACTCAATCCGAGTTTACCTCCAAGCATGCCACCTGCCTTACCTGCAAGGCCTCCCACATTTCGGGCATCAAATGAACTAGTTTGTGTTGCGCTGTACGTATTGTTCCATTTACGAGCAAAGAAACTGTTGTTGGCGTTCGCTGCCCACTGCGCAGCTCGAGTTGTTTCCACATCTTCCCCTTTTTCATTTTTATACGTAACTTTCTGACTTCCAAGTGCCCCTAAACCACGCCCAATAATATTCCTTCCTGCAAACGCTGCACCACCTGCGGCAAGACCAACTCCTGCCCCTACAACTTTCATCGCACCAGCTTGAACCATTTCCCCTATTGTTCCGGCATATTTTTTAGCGATACCGACTCCTTGTTGGATCATGAAATAAATAATAAGCATCGGGACTGTAACACTAATCACGTTCGTGAAGAAACTCTCATTGCCGATACTGTCTTTTGTTGCTTTCAAGAAATCGGTGTTTAAAAATGAGTAGATGATATAGAGGAAAAAGATGAATATGGGGGCAAGGATTGCGTAGTTCGTGAGGTCTTGCAACCATTTTGTCCACGACAGCTCTTTGATATTGCCAACGATTGGCATGTTGCCTTTGGTGAGGACTGCAAATGGTGCAAAAATCATCGCAACATAGAGCCCGATGACTCGACCAAGGAACATGAACGCTGTTTTCCAGAACATCATGGCGATACCTACCATGATGAGGGCTGAAATAAGCGTAACAATAATGAAGTATCCAGCAATCGTTCCGGCGCTGAATTCGTCACCATCATCATAAGTGCTAGCGGTTCCGGTAGCCGATCCTACCGCACCTCCTTGTGTTGATTTTAATGCTCTTGCTTTGTTCAGTGAATCCACACTCATGAGTTGCTGTGGGTTAAATCCTGACACAATCGACAACGACAACTGTCGATACCCACCAATAGTATCGGCTTGATTTGTAATCTGTCCCGTGGTCGGATCTTTTTCACACTTACCACTGCAGACTTCCATGGAGTTATAGAAAACACGTGCGACAACATTTGAAATATCGATGATGACGCGTGTTGCAAAGAGACTGAAGTTGATCAGGAGTGCGTTGAGGATGAGAGCAGGAACAACCTGCTTCATGTTTGCCTTACCCCCTACGACTGTTGAGAGTCCTGTGTAGACCAAAATGATGATAAAGAAAATGTTTGAAAAATCACGTACAATTTGCCACCCGCGTACCGCAAACTCAGCGCGATAAGAGCTATCATCGAGCGAGTATCCGAGGAAGAAATCAAAAACATTACCCAAAAGCCCGGCAAACCACTGGATGGGTACATAAATAACATAATAGACTCCTTGCGCCACACACCCCAGGATTGAGCTTTTCTCATCAAACATCCCGCATCCAGGGAGTTTTTCAGGCTCGCCTGCGGCAATCTCTGTTTGAGCTAGTGTAGCTGATTGGATTTGAGCATTTTGCTGTTGGGCATCGGTAAATGTCTTTGGGAGCTTTACCGGTACTTCAGCTATCTTGAAAAACGATCGTCCTCGTTGCCCTTGCGGAACGGTCGCAAGATCTCTCCCACCATTTTCAGTTCCAATATAGGTAAAGTTTGGAGTCTGACCTTGTTTGTCCCGTGAACACAAATCGCCAAATCGTTCAATGTTTGGATCAGGGCTCCCTTTACCTGTTGTTTGTTCGTACGCATTCGTTGGATTAATAGAGGATCTATCTTCTGTTACTCCACCACAGTACCAAAAGCTTGCCATGGAACTGTCATACCCATTTTGTGCAAGTGTAAGCCACGGAACATCCAGTGTTGTTATCCCTCCTTGGGCACCAATAGAGAACCATTCAATACCAAGGATGTCGATAGCGCGCTGTTTGACAAAACGCGTAGGCTCGAGTTTTCTAAAAATAAGAGTGAGTTTTCCAATCTCCTCTTTTGTTTTTGTTGCATATTCTGTCTGCCACGCTTGATTTCCGCCAACAACTGCGGCTGCACCTAACATTGGGAAAGCCATACTTAGAGATATTGCCGTCCAAGTGCTTTGCATAAAAAGACTATCCCACAAATCCGGAGATGCATTTTCTCGATACGGGACTTTGTTATAGAGACATTTGGTCGGGTCAACCGTACTACAGAGACGGACAATAAACTGCTCATCATCATAGGGAAAAGTAATATGATCCCATGACTTTTTTGCGTCTTCTTCACTTTCTTTGTTGAATTCCCATAGGAAACTAAATTGCAAACCGGTAACTTCCTGCTCTGTTTTGTGGACAATAGGGCCCTGGTATTTAAAGATGCTTGATGATTTGGGTACAGGTGTTCCCGAACTATTAAAAAGTGTTTTATATGCCTTGTACGTATCATCAGCAAACACAGGAGCGATGTTTCCGAGGACGGTTGCAAAGATAAAAAGTGACAAGAGCGCAGTCTTGGAGAGGCGCAGCAATTTTTTTTGTATTCTAAAATAGTTTCGCTTCGGAGCGGACGCTTTCACACGTATAGTGTATCACGTACAAAACCAATCCAACACTATTTCTTACCAAATGTTGAGACGAAGCGAACGTTCGAGGGTGCGAAGTCCAAAGAGTATTTCGTCACGGTAGTTGGTGTTTGTACTCGTCAGTATCCCTCCAAGTGATCCTGCGTTTCCGTTAACTATAAATTGATTATAGGTAAGTGGGTCAAGTAGGGCCTCAAGCTGTCTTGGGTGAACAAGCTCGACAGTGCCATCGAGCGGACCTGATCCTGCTACGAACACGTCTTTGTCTTGCGCAGAGTTGTGCCAAAACGGTGTCGGGACACGGATCTGGTAGCGCGCATCGGCTACGCGAGGTGCGTATTGCTGGCATTGAGTATAGAGACGAGAGATTTTGTCTACTTTTGCCTTGAAGTTGTCGCGATTTCCCGTCTCCGTGGCTACGTCAGCATCAGTATGGAGTGTTTGTGAGACAGCATAAAATCGGTTTTGGAGTATTTGGAGTTGTGCGAGCTCTCCCTCAGTAAATGCAATGTTGAGATCAGCATCACTACACTCTGGTCCAGGGACACTTGGAGGTACAGGAGCAGGAGTTTGTGTCGTAGGGTCAATCGTCGTCGTTGTTGCTACTGCTGTCTCTCCAGGAGCTCCAGGGTTTGGCGTTGCTGTGCCCCCTCCTCCTTGGGCGCCGCTTCCTGGGTTTGGTGTCGGTGTGTTAATAGGTGTCGTCGTACTGCCAGTAAACTGGGCAACTTGCGTACCGATAGTAGTAGTGGTGCCGGCTGTAGTGGGTGCTGTCGTGAGGTTATCGTCGACAAATACTGATGAGAGCGTTCCATCAGGTGCGGTAGGTTGTAGTCCGGTCGTCGTGTCCCCGGTCAAAAACTCTCGAAAGGTTGGCTTTGGTGTACCAGCCTTCTCTGCGGTTCGGCGAGAGAAGAACCATGCTCCGAGGAGGATGATGCTCGTGACGATGAGTATGAGTATGATGATGCTGATGAGTCGTTTCATGGTTGTATTATAGAGTACTATAGAAATACGCGCTCGCCGCTGCTGAATCTTGGATTATCTGCGCTGGTGCACCCGTAATATCTTCGAGGTGGTCAAGGCCGTTGCCCACCGGTCCGAGTTGGTATGCGTTGTCGATACAGGAGAGTTTGATCGGTGTTCTGCCAGGGCGATTGTTGTCGTCGATGTAGCGAGCTTTTGCTCCTGCAACAATCCTGCTGACTTCGCTGTATATCTCATTGAGTTCGACGAGTGCATCTTGGGTCGTCGCAATGTTGGTATCATACTGTTCGTTATACGCCGCAATACCCTGACTATACCCGACGAGGTTCGCCGTTTCTTCGATCGCATCTTTGATGTCCCCTGTCAGGAGTGCCACTTCGTTTGGGTTTGTTATGCCTGCAGTAAATGCGGCAACGATCGCATCTTCGCTGTAGGTGACGGTGAGGCGTTTTTTCAATAAGGTGAGGATGTTTCCAAAGAAATCTTCGAATGCAGGACGGGTAACGTTACGCGTTTTGTATACACGGTCTGATATTTTCTTGAGGTTGTTGTCCGTCTTGTCAAAGAGTGAGATTTTGTTGGTGGCAAACCCGCGGAGCTGTGGCGTTGCAGCAGTGTCGTTGTTTAGTCCGAGGATGTTACCAGGGTCGGTAAAATGGTTGAGGAAGTTCGTGTACCCTCTGTTCATCTCGTAGACCTCTTCGAGGAGAGTGACAAATGTCTCGGCATTTTCATTGAGGTTGTTGTTCCATGTTGGGTTTGGTCCAGGGATACAGTAGTCGAGCGCGCCGAGTGTTGGGACGACTTTTTTCATGACAAACTGTGCATCCTGACTGCGAGTGAGGAAGTTTTTCTGGGCGATGATGATGGCGCGGAGCTGTTGGGGGCGACTGATGTCGAGCTCATCGTTGAACCCGCCCGTGGCCGGGTCGTATCCAAGTGGAGTCTGACATGCTGCAGCGCTTGAAAGCGTTAGTCCGTTTGAGCCAATAACCACATTGGTACCTACTCCGCCACCTGTTGTTGCCCGACTAGTACCACGACCTGAACCAGTGACCCCATCGGTGAGGAGTCGATCGATGAACTGGTTGAAAAACGAACCGAGCACCTGGTTGATCTTGTCAGTATTTTCAAGCTGACGAATCGTACTGTTGGCAATACTTGCCATTTGATTTGAGATGAGTGCTCCTGGAGTGACTGTTTCGTATCGGATGCACTTTGGAGGTTTTGAAGAAATAGTCGTTGTTGTACTAGCGGTACTAGTTGTGTTAGTTGTAGATTCTTTGTACGTACTTGGTTTACAGTTCATATTT
>JAGOVD010000046.1 GCA_018060905.1 Minisyncoccota bacterium | reverse complement strand
ACGGCATGAATGGATGGAGAAGTGTGATTGATCCTTTGAGAATATAATGAAGCGTTGCGCCATATCCAGTTTCTTTTTTGCTTTCCTCGAGTATTTCGTCGGCAAAGCGAGTCCAGATATAGTTGTAGAGTGTCTCTGCAGCAGTATGGATACGAAAGGCATCGAGGTCACGAGTGATACTTCCTGCAAGTGCATCAAACTCTTGTTTGAGTTCTGGTTTGATATCACCAGAGTTTTCTTGGGAGAGTACAAAGCGCGTGATGTTCCAAATCTTGTTTGCAAAGTGTTTCTGCCCTTTGATCTTATCTTCGGAAATTTTGGAGTCGGTCCCAGGTGCCGTGCCAAATATGAGCGCCATGCGTCCTGCGTCGGCACCGTATTTGTTGGCAATCTCTAATGGATCTAATGCGTTCCCCAATGATTTCGACATCTTCTGACCCTTCGGGTCTCGGACGAGTCCATGGAGATATACAGTTTTGAATGGAATAGTATCAAGACAGTACTGTGTCATGAGTATCATGCGCGCAACCCAAAAGAAGAGGATATCAGGACCTGTTTCAAGAACGCTTGTTGGGTGGTAAATTTTGAGATCCTCTGTTTGCGCTGGCCATCCGAGCGTTGAAAATGTCCATAGTGCAGATGAGAACCATGTGTCGAGGGTATCCTCGTCTTGAGCCCATCCCTCACCATCAGGTGCCTCGATACCCGAATAGATTTCTTCGCCCCGGTACCATACCGGGATGCGGTGCCCGTACCAGATCTGTCGACTGATACACCAGTCGCGGAGGTTGTCGATCCAGTGAAAGTACGTCTTGTCATAGAATTCAGGAATGATATTGATCTGCTTGTCAGCAACGGGGGCTCGCATGAGCTCTTTGAGTGTTTTGTTGCCACGTGCTGCGATAGGTTTGTTCACATCAATGAACCACTGGAGTTTTGGCAACGGTTCGACGATACCACCGGTGCGTTCTGCGGTTGCGACGTTTTGGTCGATCACGTCTTCTTTTTCGATGAGTCCTTCTTCGCGGAGCCATGCGACGATAGTCTCTCGTGCCTCTAGCACCTTCTTGCCCATGAGGCGCTCATCCCCGACGGTCATTTTGGCGTACTCATTGATCACCTGTGGGCGTGAGAGGTTGTGACGATCTGCAATCTCCCAGTCAGTCATGCTATGTGCTGGGGTGACCCCAAGCGCACCGGTACCAAACTCCGGCTCAACAGCACTATCTGCAATGACTTTGATATGGATTGGTACACCACAAAACTCTGCATTGTATTCTTTGCCCACATATTCTGTATAGCGCGCATCATCTGGATGCACTGCAACGGCGACGTCACCAACCTTGGTCTCAGGGCGAGTCGTGGAGATGGCGATGGGGAAGTCCTTTGAATATTTGAATGTATACATCGTTGCCTTGCGCGGTTCGTACACAATCTCATCATCAGAGATCGTTGTTTGCCCCTTGGGATCCCAGTTGACGATGCGGTGACCGCGATAGATGAGTTCGTCATCATACATAGATTTGAATACCGTGCGGACAGCGAGTGAGCGCTTGTCATCGAGCGTGAATGCTTCGCGTGACCAGTCACAGCTTGCCCCCATGACTTTCATTTGACCCACAATGGTATCGTGACTTGCAGTTGCAAAATCAGATATACGTCGCATCATTTCCTCTCGTCCGAGGTCATGGCGAGACATACCTTCTTCTTTTTGGATTTTCTTTTCGACGACTGACTGTGTGGCGATCGCTGCATGGTCAGTACCTGGGAGCCAGAGCGTACGGAACCCTTGCATGCGCTTGTAACGGATGAGGATGTCCTGAATCGTGAGCATCATGGCGTGACCCATGTGGAGTTGCCCTGTGACGTTGGGTGGCGGGAGGATGATGGTAAATGGATCATCGGCTCGAGCGATGCCAGCATCGACGCATTTTTCAGGATTGAAATAGCCAGAGTCTTCCCATTTCTTGTACAGACGCGATTCTTCGTCCACTGGGTTGTAGGGCTTCAAAAGCTTTTCGGGTACTTGCCCTGAGCCTGCCGAAGGGGAGGATGGTTCCATTGGCAAATAATACCAATTTTACAGTGTTTTGTGGAGGGGGATTGACTAAAATATAAAATGATGTAATGTAATAAAAAATTAAAAAATCATGAAATTTGAAGATCATCACACATTGGATTACAGCGAACTTTCTAGTTTTCAATTAAAAGAAGATCTGATAAGTAAAAAAATTAATCAGTTCTTCATTGCCTCGATTGGTTTTGCAATTTTGATTACTACAGGGGTCGTAACATATCTTTATGGGACCGAATGTAAGATTAATAGCTACTCTTACATTTTTTGTACAATAGGTATTATTCAGACGATCGTATGTCTGATAATTTTCTGTTTTGGTGGCTACGAGACCATTAAAAACTTAAGAAATCTTATTTTAAACAGAAATGCCTATAAAAAATTAATTAAAGAAAGAGATATTTAACTGTTATCAATCGACAAATTACCATCCGCTTTCAGTTCATCACTGGAGGCGGTTTTTATTTGCCCACTTATTATCTGGAGCATTGCGGCGAGGCCGATCATGACGGCGTTGTCAGTGGCGAGCCATTGCTCGGGGAACAGCACGATAGTATCGGGAAGTTTTTTTGCAACGGCTTTTGCAAGTTCTGTACGGAGGTATGTGTTGCCGGCGACACCACCACCGACGATGACGGTTGGAGTGTTGT
>JAGOVD010000002.1:33893-41655 GCA_018060905.1 Minisyncoccota bacterium | reverse complement strand
CATAATTCTTCACTTCATTCGAATTCTGCAAAGTGTTCGCGACCCTGCCTCGCGGCACGTTGTGCAACGCTCCGCCTTCACAACGCAGCAAAAAATCCCAAGCAGATGGGATTTTTTGGCGTTGTGACCCTACGGGGAATCGAACCCCGATTTAATCCTTGAGAAGGATCCGTCCTAACCGTTAGACGATAGGGCCATATATGCCTGGACACTATAACGAAAAATAGGTGTATAATGCAAGTATATGAAGAAACGATATATCATCCTTATTTTTATCCTTGGGTTTGGATTTATTTTCTGGTTATTTTTCTGTGGAGGGCAAGCGTGCGCGCCGACGACAGGGGACGCACCGCTTCAGATTGAGAATGTTCTCGCTCCTGAAGTAGCTCCCGCACAAAAGGATGACCTCATCGTTGTCGAGTCGCCACGTCCAGGTTCAAAGGTTGCATCTCCGCTTGTTATCAAAGGCAAGGCGCGGGGCAACTGGTACTTTGAAGCGTCATTTCCAGTTACGCTCACCGATGCGCAGGGTAACATCATCAAGGAGAGTTTCGCTACTGCGCAAGGGGAATGGATGACGACTGACTATGTACCATTTACGACATCACTCACATACACCCTCCCCATAGGTGTAACAAACGGTTTTCTTATCCTTAAGAAAGATAATCCAAGTGGTGAACCCCAGTTTGATAACCAGCTTTCGATACCCGTAACTTTTTAATCGTATGCATACACTATCCAAAATACAAATCATTGTCGTGATCGTCATCATAGTCCTCGTCGGATGGTTGCTGTTGCTCGGCAACGATGCAAAACCCACACCGACGATATCGACCCCTACTACGACACCGACAGATGCTACCTGGCCCTCTACGATGGTAGATACAGAGACCATCAGTGAATCCACTAGTCAGTATAGTATCGATGTCGCATACCCGGTAACCAAAGATCCTCGCATCACAGCGCAGTTCAAGGAGTTTGCCGAAGGACAAGTTGCGCAGTTCAAGGAGGATACGTCGTGGGCAAACGATCCAAGTATTGCTCCAGCAGAGGCGGCAGCACTGTCACTCGAAATAGATTTCACGCAAGAAAAGAGCATGTATGTTGAAACATACATATTTAGTATTGTGACGTACACCGGTGGCGCGCACGGACTGCAGGTCACTCGAACATTTGCGTTTGATAGTAAGGGCAAGACGGTACAGCTAGCGGACCTGTTCACCAACGGCGAGGCGGGGCTCACAACCATTGCGCCAGTCGTGATCAAAGACCTTACCAAGCGCGCTATTTCTGATGCGAACTGGATCGCCGATGGGGCGGGACCAAAGTCACAAAACTATCAGGCATTTATCGTAACTGATGCGGGTATCACTATTATCTTTGATCCCTATCAGGTCGCCGCGTATTCTGCGGGGCCACAAACAGTCGTTGTGCCAAAAAGTGTATTTAAAGGTATCGCAAATCCAGAGCTTTGGTAGTACAACGTGGAATTTTGATTCCCACGTTACTCTGTTGTTCGTTCTATCTCACTATCACCAAGCACGAGTGGTTCGAGGACGCTCTCAGTCTGAGCGATGCGCATGACGTCTTTGTCGACTTTTTTCAATTCTTTTGAGGCACTGTTGTAGTGGTTGACCACGGTCTTGAGGGTGGTACCGAGCTTGTTGTGGTATTCCTCGTATGCCATGAGGTGACGACCGAGCTCGTCGACTCGCTTGCGAATCTCTTTGGCACTCTCTTCAATCTGCATAGCTTTCAATCCTTGGAGCACAGTCTGGAGATAGGCGAGGAATGACGTAGGGGAGACGATGATGACACGGTATTTGCTCGCCGCGCGTTGGATGAGGTTCTCTGCTTCTTCACCAGCACCGACCGTACCGACGAGGAGGTCGTAGTAGATCGCTTCGTGGGGGATGAACATGAAGGCGAAGTCCATCGTGTTGTTCTCTGGCTGAATGTATTTGGCGGTCTCGACGATGCGGTTCTTGAGATCGTTTTCAAATATCTTGGCGAGATCCTTTTTGCGCATCGGTTCCTTCTCCTCGGTCATGCGGTTGTAGTTTTCGAGGGAGAACTTGGAGTCCACCGGTATCACTTTGTCCTTCACAAATACCGCAGCGTCGACAATCGTGCCATCGGGGAATGCGTACTGCATCGCGTAGCTACTCGGTGGCATAATGTTCTTCAGCAAGGTTTCGAGGTAGTACTCACCGAGCACGCCGCGTTGTTTGGGATTTTTCAAAATATCTTGGAGCTGTTGGAGTCCTTCGGCAAAACCGATGACTTGCTTGTTGCCTTCATCAAGCCTGACGAGACGCTCGGTGATGTCGCCGATGATTTGCGCACTCTGCGTGCTCTGGTGTTGCATACTCTCACGCATCGAACGTTCACTTTCGGAGAGTTTGGCGTCGACGGTCTTTTGGAGGTCAGAGACTTGTTGCATGAGGAGCTGGAAGCCCGTCGCACTCTCGGTATCAACGACAGGTTTCTTGCCCTTGGTGATGAAGTACACAATACCGCCACCCACGAGTATGCCAATGATGATCAAAATGCTTTGCATACGAGCATTGTAGCATGGGTCATATACAAAAAGACCCTGTATATTACACAGGGCCTATCATTTGTTATTCAGATAGATAATCAATAAGATTTCCAACAATTCCAGGTTTGAGCATGGGTTGTTTTCCTTCGCTCACAAAAATATTGAAGTAACTATACGCCAATATCTCAGCTTCTTCAAATAATTTCCCCATGTTTTCCGATGTAATACCTGCAAGGACAGCTTTTCGTATCGATGTGGGAAGGTCTACAAAGTTTGCTCCAAAAACTGTCATTTCAAAACTTTTTTTGTCTGATTTGAACACACATGTTTCGAGTGTCAGTCGGAGATCACGAAGACCACTTTTTATATACGGATTTAATACCGTCATTTTGATTCCACCGTCACCCTCTTTTTCAAGCACTATTTCTTCACAAAGAAGATAGAAATCTATCTTCTTGCCAATAGGTTTTATGTTACCAATCTTGAAACTTTGGAGTACTTGTTTGACGTGTTGTTTGTGAGTGATAATATCGCCGGCATGCTCGTGAGTACCTTTTGAGTTGATCTGAAAATGAACAAGAATTTCTTTTAGCATAGTAAAATATTTTTCTATACTTTACACTATTTTTCTATTTCGTCAAATTATCCTTTGAGGTACTGTTTGAGGGTATATATCCAATCTTCTTCACCGACAGGGTTTTTGAGCTTTTCTGTGAGGAGCCAGGAGAGGTATCCGAGGTCGATCTTGGCGACTTCTTCGACGCGCATACCTTTGTGTTTACCGAACGTGAATTCGCGCATAAATGCCGGTTCTTTGGTGATCTTTTGCATTTCTTCCAATGCCTCAGCTTCGCTCATACCACCAGCCATGAGTTTGTTTAGGAGATAATCGAAGAGCTGTTCGAGGACAATGACGTCAGCGAGTGCGTCGTGGGCCGAGACATTGAGCTCCATATCGAGCGCATAGCGGAGGTACTGGAGTTTGTAGTTTGTGAAGGTGGTGTCGATGTCGATATGGCGGACAGTCTTGTACGTACAGATGATGTTGGTCGGATGGATGTCTTCGGCCGTGAGCATGGCAACGTCAAAGGCGCTGTTGTGGGCGACAACAATCGTGTCAGGAGATTCAAAGAGTGCTTTGATCTCTGCATAGCGAGGGGATTCGCGAAACAGCGGTTTCTCCGCAATCATTTTGTTGGAGATGTGGTGGACAGCGCTCGCTTCAAAGGGGATTGGCATCGGTGGCTTGAAGAGTTCGTTGATTAGGGGTGTCGGGTTGCCACGTTCCTTGATGGCGAGCTGCACGATGCGATCGTCTGGTGTGTTGCCAGTGGTTTCGGTGTCGAAAAAGTAGATGGTCATAGAGCATAGTGTAGCATGGTATACTTGGGGCATATGAATATGATAGAAAAATGGTTTGGGGGACCGAAGGATGTAAGTGCTGAATTAGAACCAAAAACGTCAGAAACTATTGATCAAGAGGTAAAACAAGCTCGAGAACCAAAAACTATTGAGGATGTAAAAGCCGCTGTTACTGATATCCAAGAACTAACCTTTGAGCGAGGAAGAAAATTGGAAAAACATCGCGACACCGTCAAAGAGTTACGCGATCTTGGTGTCAATGAATATAATCCAGACACGTCGCCGAGAACAGAGACTGTTAAAGATATCCTGAATCCGATTGAAGAGGAGTTAGTAGCCATTAGTACTGAAATTACTGAAAAGCGAGAAGAATTTGATTTACAACCAAATCGTGAGTACGTTATAAAAACACGGCAGTTACGCCTCGGTGAACTTAAACATAGAGCAGAAGAAGAATTCAAAAAGACACCATCCGGTAGCAATATTGCCCACATTGATGCGAAGATTGCAATGTATTTTCAGCAAAGTGATATGTATCAAACAGAGATGGCAAAATTAAAAGAAGAGCGCGCAGAATTTTTTAGAAAAGATAAGGTTGCACATAATTACGCAGCTACTATTGAAAGAATTGATCATTTAAATATTCAGTTAGATGATATGCTCACTAAAGCAAATAAAGCAGGGTATGATGATAACGGCTTAAATTCAATATAAGTATGTCAATTTCAACAGATATTCGCGAAAAACTCAAAGACGCCATGCGAGCAAAGGACCAGGTCGCGCTCGATACGTACCGAGGACTTCTCTCCGCATTTACCAATGAGTTGGTTGCGTCCGGTAAGACTCCGCAAGATGAAGTCACTGACGACATCGCACTCGCCGTGATCAAAAAGACAATCAAGCAACGCAAAGATGCGATCTCGCAATTTGAGGCAGGAGGTAGACAAGACCTTGCTGACGCAGACAAGGCACAGCTCGCGCTCCTCGAAGTATTTCAACCCGCACAGATGAGTGAGGCAGATATCAAAGTCATTGCCGAAAAGAAAAAGGCAGAACTTGGTGTTACTGATACAAGTAAGCTCGGCATTCTCGTCGGCGCAGTGATGAAAGAAACGGCAGGTAACGCTGATGGACAGGTCGTCAAAAGGGTAGTCGAAGGTCTATTTAATTAATCGTTTGTATACTATACTTATCCCATGATTTTACTTCGCTGGTTCATCACGACACTCGCCATATTTGCATTACCATACTTTGTCGCGGGTATTACCGTGCAGAGTATTGTGACGGCACTCATCGTCTCTGCCTGTCTCGTCTTCCTCAACATGGTCGTCAAACCGATCGTAACGATCCTTACGCTTCCGATCAACATCCTCACGCTCGGACTGTTCTCACTCGTCATCAACGGTATCTTCTTTTGGTTCGTCGCGCAGATCATCACCGGCTTTACCGTCGCCTCATTTACCGCTGCAATCATCGGTGCATTTGTCATCTCGATAATCAACTGGATTATCAGTCACTTTATCAAGGACTAGTATGGCAGTGCTCAACATAGTTACTCACGACGGAACATTCCATACGGATGATGTTTTTGCATGTGCGACACTTTCACTTGCATTTCAGGGTCGTGAGATAGAAATCATTCGTTCGCGAGAACAAACTCGTATTGATACAGCAGATATTGTTGTCGATGTTGGGGAAATCTATGATCCTGCGAAAAACAGATTTGATCATCATCAAAAAGGTGGTGCTGCAAACCGAGAAAATGGTATTCCGTATGCATCATTTGGGTTGGTGTGGAAAACATATGGCGCACAAGTATGTGGAAGTGAAGAAATTGCACAACTTATTGACGAGCGTCTCGTCCAGTGTATTGATGGGCCTGATAATGGTGTTGGGGAGATATATATGGGCAATGGATTTTATCCGTATGGCGTCATGGACATTATTAGCGCAGAACGGCCGACGTGGCAAGAATCGACCGATATAGACGAATCCTTCATGACTGCAGTGAATATGGCCACTCATATCCTCCGAAGAGTAATTGCACATACAACTGCATATACACAGGCAAAAGTGTTGTTACAGCAGGCCTACGATGCTTCGCCAGACAAGAGGATTATTGAAATCGGGCAAGAGTATCCGGGATGGCTCGAATTTGCTGCTGATCACTCCGATATTCTCTATGTCATATATAAAAGACAAAGTGATGGATGGAGCGTTAAGGCTGCCCGAGTTGATCCTAAAACATTTGAGCTCCGGAAGTCGTTTCCGACGACCTGGGGGGATATGCGAGCTGAGGCATTTCAAAAACTAACAGGCGTACCGGATGCAGTCTTTTGTCACAAAGGACTTTTCATTGCAGTAGCAGCATCTCGTGAAGGCGCTTGGGCATTAGCCAAAAGTGCGGTAGAGTCATAGTCTATGGCATTTCTCGATGAAATCACAATTGATGTAAAAGCGGGCAAGGGTGGCGACGGTGTCGTGCGCTGGAGACGCGAGAAGTTCATCGCAAAAGGTGGACCCAATGGAGGTGACGGCGGACAAGGGGGTGACGTGTATGTGCGCGCTATCCGCAGTCTCCGCGTTCTCGATACGTACAAGAGTAAAAAAGAGTATGCAGCTCCCGACGGTGAACCCGGTGCAGGGCGCAGCTTCAAGGGCGCCAATGGTGACGACCTCTACCTCGAATTCCCGATAGGGTCGACCATCACCAACACGACAACCGGTGCTTCATATGAACTAACCAAAGAAGGTCAAGAGATCAAAATCCTAACCGGGGGAGCAGGTGGTCATGGCAACGAACATTTCAAATCATCAACCAACCAAGCACCAGACAAGGCAACGTCGGGCAAACCAGGCGAAGAAGGTGAACTCCACATCGAAGTCACGCTCATTGCCGATGCAGGACTCATTGGATTTCCCAATGCCGGCAAATCAAGTCTCCTCAATGCGCTCACCAATGCAACGGCAAAGGTAGGGGATTATCCATTCACCACCCTTGATCCCAACCTCGGCGATCTCTACGGCTTCATCCTTGCAGATATCCCAGGACTCATCGAAGGAGCAAGTGATGGCAAAGGTCTCGGGCATACTTTCCTCCGTCACATCACCAAGACCAAGGTGTTGATCCACCTCATCTCATTTGAGCAAGCAAATATGATGAAGGCATACGAAACGATTCGTGAAGAGCTCACGAAATATAGTGAGGTGCTCGCCACTAAGGATGAGATTATTTTGCTTACAAAAACTGATACCGTGGAACCAGCAGTTGTCGCTGTAACGATGAAAAAATTTGAAAAACTCGGCAAGCCCGTATTTGCAGTGACACTTTTTGACGAAGGGGGAGTGAAGGAGTTTAAAGACGAACTCATCAAAATATTAAAAGGAGAATAATGAAAGCCCCCGTAAAAACGGGGGCTGTCTTAAGTACATCTTTTTACTCAACAATTTTCAATTTTTTCCCTGATAAACATTTCGCCAGTATTGGCTTCACCAGCTACACTTTTTGGATCATCCTCCTTTAAGAAGGTTAGATTTTCGTGTCGTTGATGAAATGGTTTTAATCGTCCGATACTACTGGCGTAATCTTTGTCAGCAAACATGTCCTGGAAAGCAGCAATTGCTCCGGCATGCCATGGGCGGGGGTTTTGGCTTGAAGTCATGTGAAAGAGTTTAAGAGTTGAATGAATCTTGTTTTCTTAACTCTACTACTTCCCCAAAATCTGTCAATAAAAAAACCGACCCTGTAATGGATCGGTCTCAGAAAAGAAATACTAGATCTACTTCTTTTCGAAAATGAGCGTCTTTACATCTTCCAGCGCATCAGCATATTCCGGTTCGATTTGTACTTTAACTTCA
>JAGOVD010000002.1:24233-33793 GCA_018060905.1 Minisyncoccota bacterium | reverse complement strand
AAAAAACCGACCCTGTAATGGATCGGTCTCAGAAAAGAAATACTAGATCTACTTCTTTTCGAAAATGAGCGTCTTTACATCTTCCAGCGCATCAGCATATTCCGGTTCGATTTGTACTTTAACTTCATTTACCGGTTCTTCAAAAACTTTTGCAATTTCAGCAGCTACTGAATTTAGCACTTTGTCTTTAAATGAATCGCTGATTTTTTTGTCAGAAATTGTCCCAGGTTCAGCAAATAGTGACTTTTGGTACCGTGTTGTAAGTAATTCAGCTGCCGCTTTGTACTCACGACTGAGGGATATTTCGTTTTCTGGAGTTTTTCCAAACAACGGGGCAAATGTTTCATTGGTGCTCAATTCATCGATGGCGCCTTTTGTGTCGTCGTCAGCTCCATCGATCAGAGCAAACACCATTTTTTTGTAATCCTTTAGTTCGTTGTTACGGTGATTTTTTATATCATCTCGTATCGTTCCCGATGATTTGCTCATGCCGATCATGCGGTACAGTTCTGTTTGAATTGCCTGGATTATTTTACGACGTTCCCGGCTCCCTTCCTTTGTTGACCTTACGGGCGTTGCTGTAATTTGAGCTACAGGGCTTTGTTGTTTTGGTTCTTCAAAATCGAAGGTATACTTACTGTATTCATTTGTGATTGTCGTCGAACGTCCGGCGCCTGCCAGGGTAAACACTTCTTCAAGGAATTTGTTGTACCCACCATTCATTGAATAGCTAAGCAAAATTAACTTTTCCTTCTCATTAGGCTCTTTAAACTTTCCTGAGGAGGGAAGGTTTTTAAACGCAGTTTGCCAACCTTTAGTTTCTGAAAGATACGTAGTGACGAATTCGTCAACTGACATAACCTGATTTGGAACTTTTACAGTGCTCATTTTTATTTAATTTAATTGTTAGAGGATGTTTTTGTTCATACTACCTCTATTCGACCAAATGTCAAGTATTTGGAGTGGTGTGGTATACTGATCCTTTATGAAGACGTATTATCCGACAATTGGGCTTGAGATCCATGCCGAGCTTGCTACCAAATCCAAGATGTTCTGTGGGTGCAAAAACGACCCTGATGAAGTGAAGCCAAATGTGAACATTTGCCCGATCTGTATGGCACACCCGGGCACACTCCCGGTCGCCAACAAACAGGCGATTGAAAACGTGATCAAGGTCGGCCTCGCACTCGATGGCACGATTGCTGATTTTTCAGAATTTGACCGCAAACACTATTTCTATCCTGACATTCCCAAGGGCTATCAGATCTCGCAGTACAAATACCCGATCGTCTCGGGGGGTTCACTCAATGGTGTCGCGATCACTCGCGTCCACCTCGAAGAAGATACCGCCAACTCCAAGCATGACCGTGGCGACTTCACCCTTGTTGACTACAACCGTGCTGGCGTGCCACTCATGGAGCTTGTCACTGAGCCTGTGATCAAGACTGCAAAAGAAGCAGGAGATTTCGCACGTGAATTACAACTTCTCCTTAGATACCTCGGCGTGTCCGACGCACATATGGAAAAAGGAGAAATGCGCGTCGAAGCCAACATTTCGCTCTCAGATGAAGAAGGGAAGTTTGGCACGAAAGTAGAGGTCAAGAACCTGAACTCATTTCGATCTGCAGAGCGTGCTATCGAGCATGAGCTTGCCCGCATGCAGGCTCTCTATGAAGCAGGACGTGCCGATGAGATCGTGCAAGAGACACGCGGATGGGATGAAAACAAGCAGACGACATTTTCACAGCGATCCAAGGAGAATGCCAACGACTATCGGTATTTCCCTGATCCTGACCTACCCAAGATGCAGCTCCATAGTGCATTTGATATAGATGCAATGAAAAAGGAATTACCAGAGCTCCCATGGCAGAAACGCGCTCGCTATGAAAAGGACTATGGGCTCAAGACTTCTGATATCGATGTCTTTGTCACTGATGCAAATCTCGCTACCTATATAGAGCAGGTGATTGAGGGCAAGGACGCCACATTTGCACAAACTGCTGCAAACTACATTGTCTCGGACTTGCTCGGTATCATGAAGAAAGATTCCACAACGAAACTACCCGAGATTTCTCATTTCAGAGAATTGATCAGTATGGTAGTTGCAAGCGAGGTCACGTCCCGTGGGGCAAAGGACATCCTCGCAAGTATTGCGATAGAGAGCGCATCCCCAATGGATATTGCAAAAGCAAAAGGTTTGCTCCAAGAAAACAATGAGGAGGCATTGAAGCCAGTCATTGAAAAAATCATCGCAGAAAATGAAAAGATTGTCGCTGACTATAAGGCAGGGAAGGAAGCAGCACTTCAGGGACTTGTAGGGCTCGTCATGAAGGAAACCAAAGGAAGCGCAAATCCAGCGATGACATTGAAATTAATAAAAGAAAGTCTCGCGTAACAAAAGAACCTCCAAAAAGCATTGCACAGGACGCCTGGTCCGAGCATAGCAAAAAGCCAGCAGGCTTTTATGCGCGGTTTTTGGAGGTTCTTTTGTGAAGCATCTCAAGTGCGATATACTAGGGCAATGGAAAACACAATTAAAGTAGCTATCAATGGTTTCGGACGTATTGGTCGAGCATTTCTCAAGGTTGCATGGATGCGTCCTGAGATCGAGATTGTCGCTGTCAACGACCTCGGTTCGATCGAATCTCTCGCATATCTCCTTCGACACGATACGGTCTACCGTGATTGGGGACATGATGTGCAGGTCAGTGGTACCGATCTCACCATCGACGGCAAGACTATCAAGTTCATCTCCGAAAAAGACACGACCAAACTCCCTTGGAAAGATCTCGGTGTTGATGTCGTCGTTGAATCAACCGGACTTTTCACTGCGTACGAAAAGGCAAAGTTCCACCTCGATCAAGGCGCAAAGAAGGTGGTAATCAGTGCGCCAAGTAAGGGTGACGGATCATTTCCAGGAGAAACGATCTTGCTCGGTGTCAACGAAGAGAAGTTTGGCACATGCGATATCACCTCCAATGCATCATGTACAACCAACGCATCTTCTCCACTTATCGGCATCATGGACGAAGCATTTGGTATCGAAAAGGCGATCCTCAACACCGTGCACGGCTACACAGCTTCACAATCACTTGTCGATGGACCAAGCAAGAAAGATTTGCGTGAAGGCCGCGCTGCCGCACAAAACATTGTGCCATCATCTACAGGAGCTGCGATCGCTGTGACCAAGGCGTATCCACAACTCGAAGGGCTCTTTGACGGTATTTCTATCCGCGTCCCAGTACCTGCAGGATCTATCGTCGACGTGACATTTATCTCCAAGAAAGATACAACTGCCGAAGAAGTAAACGCAATCCTCACCAAAGCAGCCACTGATCCACGATGGGCAGGGGTATTTGCGGTGACCAACGAACCCCTTGTCTCAAGCGATATCCTCGGCAACCGTCATGCCTCCATCGCAGATCTCGAAATGACCCGCGTCGTTGGTGGTAACCTTGTCAAAGTGATGGGCTGGTACGACAACGAAATGGGGTATACCTATACGTTGGTTGAGCATGTGGTGAAGACAGGGAAGACTATTATCAAATAATTTATACTCATACTTATGAAAACATTTTTAATCATCGTTATTATCGCAGTGCTTGGGTATTTTGGATGGCAGCAATTGCAGACACAGTCTGATCCAGCAACTCCTGCAGCAATCGTAGGAGATACGGCAACAGACACACCTACTGATATAGGAGCAAATCCTGCAGCTGGGGGTATCCAAGAACAAACAGTTGTCGTTGTCAACGATCTCGTCACCATATCGTTCAAAGGATTCGGTCCAGGCAAAGAGCATACTGGTTCATTTGGTAAAGTGACCTCTACACTCAGCTACAAAGACGACGCATTTAGTGGATCTGCAGTGATCGATATCAACTCACTCACGACCGACACTGAAAAGGTTACAGAGCATCTCAAGACCAAGGATTTCTTTGATACGGCTAAATATCCGACCGCAACATTTACTCCGACGAAATGGGATATGACCAATGCTGCACAGGGAAAATTTGTGATGAGGGGGACACTTGCGATGCATGGAGCTACCAAAACAGTCAGTTTCCCTGTAACGTTCGAAGAGGTAGTACCAGCACCTAATGTGCGTATGGCATATACCAAGTCATACAGAAGTACTTTCACACTCAATCTCAAAGATTTCGGCATTAGCCAAGCATTTGCAAATGAGACAGTCGAAGTATCAGTCGTAGTAC
The DNA here is from genome assembly GCA_018060905.1 of Minisyncoccota bacterium. Lineage (GTDB taxonomy): Bacteria > Patescibacteriota > Minisyncoccia > Phycocordibacterales > UBA9973 > UBA4124. Next base: position 29,579 of record JAGOVD010000002.1, on the reverse strand, counting down.
CGGTTCGATAAGTTTTCCGTGAAGTCCCCAGATCGGGGACTTTTTGCTATACTAGGGTCATGATTATCCATCTCGCCACAGATCATACTGGAGTTGCACACAAGGAAGCTGTGAAAGCGTATTTGCTCGCGCAGGGTATAGATGTGATAGATTATGGTGCGAGTGAAGTGATAGAGGGAGATGATTATCCGGACTATGTAGTGCCATGTGCACAGGCCGTAGTTGCAGATCCCGACAATAGCATGGGTGTTATATTTGGCGGATCAGGACAAGGCGAGGCCATGTGTGCCAACCGTGTGCCTGGCATTCGTGCGGCGGTATTCTACGGAGGTACGACTGACATACTCACACTCTCTCGAGAGCACAATGCTGCAAACGTACTTTCACTGGCGGCGCGATACCTCTCGCCAGATGAAGCAATCCAGGCCGTCACTCTCTGGCTTGCAACACCCTTCTCTAATGACGAACGACATGTGCGTCGACTTGGGAAGTTTTAAATAATGAAATTATTCAGACATATAGAAAAAATTGGTGTTGCAGTTATTTGGCTGAGTAGCGTTTTTTATGGTGGCAAAGTTAATCCGCCCAAAAAGAAAGATATATTAGGTAGGATTATTATTACTACAGCGGGTTGGGTTATTATTATTTTTATAGTTTTAATTATTACAATATTTATATGGTAAAGATCATCCCTGCAATCCTCCCACTTCGATACTACGACATTCCCAATGGCGTGGAAAAAGTCGTAGGCGCAGTCGACACCATGCAGATTGATTTTGTTGACGGACACTTTGCGACCAATCGCACATGGCCATTTAACAACAAAAACGAAGACAAGCTCGCATCTATTCTCAACCAAGACGAAGGCATGCCCGAATGGGAGACGATGAACTATGAGTTTGATCTCATGGTCAAAGATCCGCTCGAACATATGGATACGTTCATGGCGCTTGGTCCGTCCAAGATCATTTTCCATATTGAGAGTATGCACGAGGAGGTGATGGTGCCGTATTTTGAAAATCTCCCCCTCATCATCAAGGATGTCATGACGTACGGAATCGCGATTGGTATCGACACCGATCCCGCGCTCGTTGCGCCATACATCCCGTATATCGACACGATCCAGTGCATGGGGATTGCAAATGTTGGATTTCAAAAGCAGCCTTTTGATCCGCGCGTTATCGACCAAGTAAAAAAAACAAAGGCATTGTATCCAGATAAAAGTATCTCAGTTGATGGAGGTGTGAATATGGAAACAGCAGCAGTGCTCACCCAAGCGGGAGCAGACACACTTGTTGTCGGATCAACTATCTTTCAATCTACTGACCCACAAGGTACAATACAAGAATTGAAACGAGTATGTCATTTAGCAACCACAGCATCAGAGAGTTAGAGATCAAAGCAAACGACATCAGACAGTCGATCATTTCGATGTTGCTCGAAGCGGGGAGCGGACATACTGCAGGGCCACTCGGCATGGCAGATGTATTTACGGCGCTCTATTTCGAATTACTCAGACATGATCCACAAAAGCCACAGTGGTCCGATCGCGATCGCCTCGTTCTTTCCAATGGGCATATCAATCCAGTACTTTATGCGACGATGGCACATGCAGGGTATTTCCCCGTGGAAGAATTGCAAACCTTACGCAAATTTGGCTCACGACTCCAGGGGCATCCGCATCGTGAATGGCTCCCAATGCTCGAGAATTCATCAGGACCACTCGGTTCGGGACTCTCGCAAGCGGTGGGTATGGCTATAGCGGATCGTATGGATCACGGCATCACGTCACCGAAATATATCTATTGTCTGTTGGGGGACGGGGAACTAAACGAAGGTAACAACTGGGAAGCCATCATGCTCGCGGGCAAGGAGAAGCTCCGCAACTTGATCGCATTCGTTGATCGCAACAACATACAGATCGATGGCTATACTGAGGACGTCATGCCGCTCGATGATTTGAATAAAAAATGGGAAGCATTCAACTGGCACGTCCAAGAAATAGATGGCAACAACATTGAGGCCGTCATCGACGCCGTTCACAAAGCAAAAGCAGTATTTGAGAAGCCATCAGTGATCATTGCACGTACGATTCCAGGGCGTGGTGTCCGAGAATTCGAACGCAAATTTGAATGGCATGGCAAAGCACCGAACAAAGAAGAGGCAAATATGGCCCTTGATGAACTCCGCACATTGGGAGGCAAGATTAAGAGTGAGCATAAGTAATTATGAAAAATCTGACATTATTCAAATCAACCATCTTCACCTTTATAGCTTCTTATTTTATTGCGATTCCATCTGCTTTTATTTTAGGTCGTTTGGTAAGCAGAGTTGTTTGGCTTACTGAAAAAACTCACTGTGCAGAACAAGACTGTATTGGTTTTGCTATTTTATCCATGCTCTTATATTTTCTTATGGGTATTATTGTGTATACAATATCTTTTTTTCTTATTATGAGAAATAAAAAGAAAAAGTTGCTAAAAGAAAATATAATCTTGAGAAATAGTACGATATTTGGTCTTTACGGATTAACGGTTATTTTGGGTTTTTTCTTTTTAAAATTTATAATACCTCTCGGTATGATTATTTTTTTCAATAATTAGATGCTTAATCCTAATTTAAAACCTAACCAAATTTGGCGACACTACAAAGGCAATGACTACAAAATCATTACTTTAGGTAAACATTCTGAAACAGCAGAAGATATGGTGGTGTATGAGCAGATGCATAGTGGCAAGATTTACATCAGACCAATGAATTTATTTTTTAATGACGTAGAATATGAAGGCGAAACAGTTCCTAGATTTACATTTATAAGCGATAATTAAAAGATGTTAAACCTTGATTTAAAATTAAATCCAAAAGTGTTTGCCGACGATGTCGAGCAAGTTCCTATTCGCAAAGGATTTGGTGAGGGCTTGGCGCAAGCGGGGGAGACGAACAAAAGTATCGTCGCGCTCTGTGCTGACCTCACCGAGAGTACACAGATGCATTTCTTCAAGCAGAAATTCCCTGAGCGATTCATCGAGATCGGTGTCGCGGAGCAAAATCTCGCAACGGTAGCATCTGGTATGTCTGCGATGGGCAAGTATCCATTTTTCTCTTCATACGCAATGTTTTCTCCAGGGCGCAACTGGGAACAGATCCGCACCACGATCACCTACAACGATCGCCCTGCAGTCATCGTAGGCTCACACGCCGGTATCTCTGTTGGTCCAGATGGGGGGACACACCAAGCTACCGAAGACATTGCACTCATGCGAGTCCTCCCGCGTATGACGGTCATCTCGCCCTGTGATGCTATCCAGGCACGCAAAGCAACGCTCGCGCTCTCTGCCAATCCTCGCATTGCATATCTGCGTCTTGTTCGCGAAAAGACACCTATCATTACCACCGAAGAAACTCCGTTTGAAATAGGGAAAGGACAGGTACTGTATCGCCCTGAAGGTATTGCCCATGTGACGATTGTTGCCACTGGCGGACTCGTTGCCAATGCGTTAAAAGTCGCCAAGGATTTTGAAGCGAAACACATCAAGGTACTTATCGTAAATATTCATACAATCAAACCGCTCGATACAGAGCTTCTCATTGCGTGTGCAAAAGAAACCAGGGCCATCGTAACTGTTGAAGAACATCAAATCGCAGGAGGACTCGGGTCTGCAGTTGCCGAAGCACTCGCCCAGACGTATCCAGTACCGATTGAGTTCATCGGTGTGCGAGATGTCTATGGGCAGTCGGGTACACCCAACCAACTCATCGAACACTACGGCATGGGCCGCGATGCAATTACTGCTGCAGTGATGAAAGTGATAGAACGGAAAGGTTAGTTATATACAACGGGATGAGACGCTTCGTCGTTTTCATTGGAGATGAGTCGCAACTGCATTTCTTCTAGTCTTTCTCGAAGATGCTTTTTATGTTCCTCCCATTCTGCAACCAGATTGTCATTAAAATTTTTAGTTTGTCCCATAGTGTCGAGCGTCATGTGCAATTGAGCAGAAGCGATTTTGTATTGTTGAAACTCTCTTTGATATTCTGGAAGCAAAGTCGCATATTCTTCAAAATCTCGTACGAGATCCAGTAAGTTTTTCTCGAGCTGTCGTATGATTTGTTGCAACGAATGTGCCTGCTGCTCAGGGGAATTCGTCGCCTGCGCTCGTAGCATCTCCTCGAGCTCGTCTAATTGCCATCCGATAATGCGAATGTTGTTAGTAATGATTCTATTTTTTTCTGCGATGTGTTCGTTGATTTCTTTGGTACGTTCTACAACTGTTTCGTTGACGATATTCTGGAGTTCCAGTTTTTCATGATCATCGCTACTTTTAAACCAAGGTCGTGATTGTTCCATAGGATTAAAACAATGGTTGTGGTGCGTAACTTGCAGGGGCATCAGCGAGATACTTTTCTATTTTCTCTGGAGAGAGGAGACCTTCTTGGGCGCCAACGTACTGGACGACTGACATGGAGTTGACGGGTCCCCAGGTGAGGGCTTCTTGGAGGTTTTTGCCTTTGAGGAGTGCGACAGATACTGTAGAGGCAAAGGCGTCTCCGGCACCTGTACGTTCGTAGGGATCGTGCGGATAGATCGGCATGAACCATGCTTCGACACCATCAGATGCATACGCGCCATTGATACCGTCGGTGATCACGACGATCTTTGGGCCAAGCTTGTGGAGCGCTTTGATGAGCATTGGGATTTCGTGTTCCGTCGTGTTCAATATACGCTTTGCTTCTTCGAGGTTACAAAAGAATACGTAGGTGTTCGCATAGATATCTTTCAATACTTCTGTACCGAGCTTGATCTGGAACGTCCCTGGCTGGAAGACGAGCTTCATTTCAGGATGGGCGATGACGTACGCTGCGATTTCCGCATGGTATTTCTCGGTGTGATCTCCGAGCGATGAGAGGTAGAGCATCTTGGGTGCGACGGGCATACTCGGCATCATGACAGGGTACGTCTCGTGTTTGATGAGTATCGTGCGCTCGACGTCATACCAGAGCACGTAGTGGTAGTTGGTCTTCATGCCTTCATGTGCGTAGACGTAGTGGGTGTCGACATTGTTTTTCTTGAGTTCGGCGATGCAGTTGTCGCCATTGAGGTCCTTGCCGAGATGGGTGAGGAGAGAGCTCGCGACACCGAGACGTGCTGCTGCAACTGCGGCGTTTGCAGAGTTGCCGACCGCACGAAGTTCCGTCATTGATTCGTAGGGGACCTTGTCGCCAAAGCGAACGCAGAGTTTGCAGTTGGTTGTGTCGATGTCGCAGGTTGCTTCAGCATCTTTGAGACGGATAAATGCGTCAGTCACGATGTCCCCGATGGCGAGGAAGTCAATTTGGTTTTCCATT
>JAGOVD010000002.1:0-24133 GCA_018060905.1 Minisyncoccota bacterium | reverse complement strand
GCCAAAGCGAACGCAGAGTTTGCAGTTGGTTGTGTCGATGTCGCAGGTTGCTTCAGCATCTTTGAGACGGATAAATGCGTCAGTCACGATGTCCCCGATGGCGAGGAAGTCAATTTGGTTTTCCATTGGTCAATTATATAGGAAAAGTAAGGGTTTATCGTATATTGACATTTAGCATATTTTATGTTAATATGTAGAAGTATTTGAATGTTCACCAAAAAATAAATAAATGAAAACAATACTTATGTTTTTCTTAGGAATATTTTCCTTTAGTTTTGCAAGTGCGCAAACTATGGACAGTACAGTTACCATAACAAAACGTACTATTTATCATATTGAGGTAGGTCCTTCAGTAAGCAGGGATAGTATTGTGGATGTAGTATATTATCCAAAAAAACAGTACGTGTATCCATCAAGCAGAAATACTAATCCACCTCAAAAGGTGCATATCAAAGAAAATAAATCTCTATGGGGGAACACTGCTCTGGGCACTATTCTAGGTGGGTTATTACACGGAACTACGGATCAACCACACCCTGCTCCATCAGTGAAGAAATAACTAAAGATTTTAAACAATGATCCTCCATATTGGAGGATTTTTTTATGCTACACTTCACCTATGCAAACCCTCCGATCAGTTGTTGCGCAGGCTCACAAGGACAAAAAGGCAGTTGGGCATTTCAACTTCTCCAACCTCGAAGGTCTCTATGCCATCGCTCGCGCTGCAAAGACACTGAACGTCCCCGTGATTGTCGGACTCTCCGAAGGTGAACAAGAAGCAGTCGGTACACACCAAGCAGTCGCACTTGTGAAATCTATCCGCGAGCACTGGAATATACCGATCTATCTCAACGCCGATCACCATTATTCATTTGCCACCGTCAAAGACGCCATCGATGCAGGCTTTGATGCGGCGATATACGATGGCGCTGCACATTCATTTGATGAAAATGTCGCTATATCAAAGCAGTGCGTTGAGTATGCTCGTCAGGTGACCAAGGAGACTGGGCGCGACATACTTCTTGAGATCGAGCTCGGTTACATTGGCGAAGGCTCCAAAATGCGTGACGCTATCCCCGAAGGAGTGGCAGTAACGACGAGTCCAGAGGAAGCAAAAAGATTCATTGCGGCAACAGGTGCTGATATGCTCGCACCTGCAGTCGGGAATTTCCACGGTATGCTCAAGGTCGGTGCCAAGCCTCGACTTGATATTGACTGTATCAAAGAGATCAACAGTACGGTCAATGTACCACTCGTCTTGCACGGTGGATCTGGAGAGGATGCAGATTTCGAGGCTGCTATCGATGCAGGTATTGCGGTTATTCACGTCAACACAGAACTTCGGCGAGCATACACAGCAGCGCTGAAGGCATACATGGACAAAAATCCTGACGATATCGCCCCCTACAAATACGGTACGAACGCATCGCTTGCGATGGAAGCTGTCGTCACCGAGAAGCTCAAGATTTTTAATCGAATACACTAATATACAGCATATGCTCGCCGAAGACCTCAAAAAAATAATCAAGGGAGATGTCGATACGAGTGAGGCTGCACTCGACAAAGCGTCGCGTGATGCGAGTCTCTTTGAGATGCGACCACAAGTCGTTGTCTTTCCCAAAGATAGTGCCGATATCCAAGCACTCGTACGCTATGTGGGCGAGCACAAAACCAGAGGATCAGACAGCGATCCGACACTGTCGATCACTGCACGAGCTGCAGGGACATGTATGAGCGGGGGATCACTCAATGAGTCGATCATTATGGATACGACCCGCTATATGACGGGTGTACTTGCAGTCAATGCAAGCGAAAAATGGGCGAAAGTATTGCCCGGTACGTACTATCGAGATTTTGATACCGAAACGAAAAAGGTCGGCCTCATCATGCCTGCATACACGGCATCGCGTGAACTCTGCACGGTCGGAGGTATGGTTGCCAACAACTCGGGCGGAGAGAAGTCTATTTACTATGGCAAGACTGAGCGCTATATCCGCGAGCTCAAAGTAGTATTTCATGACGGGTATGAATACATCGTGCGTCCGATGACGCGCAAAGAGCTCATGCTCAAGATTGGGGAGGTGGGCTTTGAGGCAGATATGTACAAAGAGCTCTATCGCATCATCACTGACAACATCAAGACGATCACCACTGCGAAACCCAACGTATCCAAAAACTCTGCCGGCTACTACCTCTGGAACATTTGGAATCCACAGACGGAGATGTTTGACCTCTGTCAGCTCATCGTCGGATCGCAAGGAACACTAGGGCTTGTCACTGAGATCACATTCAACCTCGTCCCTGTCAAAAAGTATTCAACACTCTGTGTCGTATTTCTCAAAGATATGCAGAGTATCGGCTCTATCGTCAACGTCGCACTTGCCGAACATCCGGAGAGTGTGGAGAGTTATGACGACAACACGCTCAAAGTTGCAGTGAAGTTCTTTGGTGATTTCCTCAAGAAGAAAAAGTTTTGGGGTATGCTCAAATTTATGTTTTCGTTCTTGCCCGAATTCTTTATGACGATCGCAGGGGGAATGCCAAAGATGGTCCTTCTTATTGAATTTGCAGGTGATTCGCATGACGAGATTCAGACCAAAGCACGTGCTCTCGCTCGCACAATCAAAACACAATTCAACGCACTGACCCATGTGACGCATTCTGAAGCAGAAGAAGCAAAGTACTGGGATGTTCGCCACGAGAGTTTCAACCTGCTTCGCAAACATGTCCAAGGTAAACATACTGCGCCATTTATCGACGACTTCGTGGTGCGCCCTGAATACCTGCCTGAATTTCTCCCAAAAGTTGATGCTATTTTAAAAACATATGATCTCACGTATACGATTGCAGGACATCCAGGGGACGGCAACTTCCACATCATCCCGCTCATGGATCTCAAAGATCTCAAGACGAGACCGATTATTTTGGAGCTGTCGGACAAAATCTATGACCTCGTACTGCAGTACCATGGTTCGATCACCGCAGAGCACAACGACGGTATCATCCGCTCGCCATACCTCGAGAAACAGTACGGCTCGATCGTCACCGACCTCTTCAAGCAAGTCAAAGAACTCTTTGACCCACACTACATCTTCAACCCACACAAAAAGGTAGGCGTGACTAAGGACGATATTGCGAAGTACTTGAGTAAGGGGGATTACGGAGAGGCTACAAAGAAATAGTCTCATATACTACTCTTTAGTTTGCATAAATTTCATGTATGTGGTTTAAATTAGACAAATAAACCTTATTTACAATGAAATATCAGAATGATGAATTGTTCAATGAAAAAGTCGAACGGCTTATAAAAATCAGTAAACAAAACCCGCTATTACCTGAATCCTTTATTCCCTGGGATACTGTACTCGAACCACATCATGAATTAATGCCAAAGGTTTTACTTTCTCTATATGGCCATACGTTATTTGAAACGCTAACCTATGATCAACAGAGAGAATTAGCCAGGGCAGAAATTGCACAGGTGATGTACTCATATGCGTGGTCTGAGGGGTTGGCATGTCTATTCTTCTTTCGACACCTTGTTACGATCAAAGATAATACATCTCCCGAGTATCGATATTTACTAATCGAAGCCTACGAAGAATGTCGTCATCAACAGATGTTTTCAAGGGTAGTTGAGAAGTTGCAAGTAAAACCGCTCCCGCCCAGATTGATCCATAGAATAGCTGCATCATTTGCTACCAAATTTTTGCCCGCAGATATGATGTTCATGTCAGTACTAGCGATTGAACTGGTAACTGATGTGTACGGAACTGCTATTAGACAAGGAAAAGATATATATCCGATTCTTGCTAGGATTTCTCAATTACACAATATTGAGGAGGGAAGACATATTCATTTCACTGAAATGTTATTGGAGCGATATACAAGAAAGGCGGGGTTGATCAGAAGATCGATTTACAGTATTGTCATTTGTCTCAATATATATTTCATGAGGACTATGTATGTCCGCAAGGAAATATTTAAAAAGATAGGAGTAGATCCTGGAAAGTACTATACGGCAGCGTACAAAGGATTACGGGAAAAATTTGGACAGGAATGTTTAGGTAGGGCCTTAGAGTTCACAAATTCATTTAAGGGTTTAAATTGGTTTACAAAGTTCTTTTGGCGGAAATTATTGGAGGCTAAGATTTAACAGAGAGTACTCCTCCTACTATTTGGTAGGAGGAGTTTTTATATATAAAAGTCTGTAGAGTATTTTTTGTTTGGGGAATACCCAAGCTCTGATATTGCTTTCGAAATATCAAGAATATGGTCACTTGTCATCTGTTGCACTATGTACGGTGTTAGAGGTGGAGCTTTCTGGATTTTGAATAATAGATATATAGATTGAAGAACATATCCAATAGCGAAACTAATAGGCTTCGGGACATAGACCTCTTTGAAGCTAAGGTCATTCAATCGTTTGAAAGATTGGATAGCATCGTTAAAAATCGGTGATTCTTTGTCAGTAATATTATAGATGGAATTTCCTGTCTTTGAACGTAGGATCGATTGCCATATCGCTTGTGCAAGATTTTCAACGTGAGTGAATGATATGTGATTTTCCCCATTTCCTGGGATTATAAATCGATTCTGTCGTATAGCGCTTTTGAGCCTTGGACCAATCGTGGTATCGCCGGGGCCATAGATAATATGTGGTCGGAGAATAACCTTAGATCTAATGTTTGAGTTGATAACTTCTTGTTCGCCAAGTAATTTGGTTCTGGCGTAATAGTTTAGCCCAGCTCCACCCACACAACTTTCTTCGGTTATAACTACATCTTTACAGAACGGGCTGTATACACTTGCAGAGCTTATATAGATAAATAGCGGGGAGGGAGAAAATGATTTTAATACATTTTTGGTACCAATCACATTTGTATTATAGGCAGCCTGATAAGAAGACCAATCGCTTACGTTTGCAGCGCAATGTACTACTGCGTCAAAAGGGATATCGTTTTTATACACACCAGATCTAATATCCCATTGAATAACTCCTTCTCTATTCTTTCTACCGAAGCGATAAACTTCGTATCCTTGGGACTCAAGATAGTTTGCTACAAAATTACCCACAAAACCGGTTGCCCCTGTTAGTGCGATTTTTTTCATACAGTGGTGGTTATATTCTTACGTAGTTCCGCTTTAGACACCTTCTTACTTCGTCCCGATCGAGGAAGCTCATTAATAAATATAATAGCATCAGGGAATGCTTGTGCGTCTATAGAATATTGGCCATTTCTTAATCTGGTTTCAATATCGGATTGTGAAATAGTGGAATTTGTTTCTTTAACTATAAAAAGTATAACTTTCTCATCTTCAGTAGCATCGTCATATTGGCCGACAATGGCGCATTCTTGAATACCGGGAATTTTACTAATAGTACTTTCAAATATTCCAGGATAAAGGTTATATCCTTTGCGTATTATCATATCTTTTTTTCTTCCAAGCATAACAATACTTCCATTCTCATTGACTGTACCGAGATCTCCAGAAAAGAAGAACTCAGCCTTGCTGTCACCAAGATAGTGAGTGTACATTTGTGGTCCAGCAATTAACATCTCATGCTCATCAGATATTTGTACTTTTACAGCAGGTAGTGGTGTCCCGAGAAAATCGCCATCGCCAGTATATGCCAATTTATCTTCCATAAGAACTGTTGAAATGATAAGCATCTCAGTTGCACCGTACACACCAAACACTTTCACTTGTTCAGGGGTAATTGTTTTGAATCGAGAAAGAAAGCCCTTTGTTACAGGCGCAGAGCCAAAAAGCACCGTGCGAAGCGATTCAGGAAGCATTTCTTTTTTTGAAGAACAGAGGGTGTAAATTTTTTGTCCTTCATATGGCAATAGAAAAGTACTGGTGATGTTTTGTCTTTTTACTATAGTAATAAAATTTTTGGCAGTAAATGCTTTTGATTTTGGAACGTATACTTTTGCAGGAATATTGAGAGCAATCAATAAGAAATATAATTGTGATGCGTATACATAGTCAGAGCTATCGATTGGTATTTTAGAGATAATGAGTTTGATACCCGCATACAGTGAGTTGTACGAATGTACAACTCCTTTAGGCGTGCCAGTAGTACCAGAAGTAAATATGATTGCAAGATCGCCATCTTCATTAACTGATTTTTCATTAATAACATATTTTGAAATATCTTTTGCAAGGATAGTTTGTAATTTTTCTATTGTTATTCTTTTATCATTTGATATCGGCAAATGTTCAGGGAACCAAATCTTAAGGAATCGTAGTAGTGGTTTTACAAATGAATATTTTTCCACTTTCTCTAAGATTGAGTCTTGCAGTACCCAACGTGCTTTGGAGAAAGTAACCCTATCAATAAAATTCGCCTGACCCATTTCTGGATCAGCAAGGACAATACATGCCCCAACTCTTATGAGTGCAAAGAAGTACAAAATAGATTCAATGGAGGGTTGAGCGAGAAAAACTACTCGATCATCTTTTTGAATACCCTGCATTGATAACGTGATCGCGATTTTTTCGATCGAATCGATGATCTGCTCGGAGGTTAAACCCCGGCCTCTGTAGTCAGTTAATAACTCCTTGGAAGGGGGTGAGGTGAGAACATTTTTGAGGTTTATGAGAATAGGATTTTTATAGAGAGTTACGTCCATAGATTATATAGAATACGATTTTAATGAATAATGCAAGGTACAAAAAAGCCCGCAATACTATGCGGGCCTATCTTTAAATTAATTAAAACCTTACTAATGTAAAACCAATACTCACTCCTCCTGCAAGACCTATAAAGAGTCCGAGTGATCCTTTTAGTGGGGGATTGTTTTGTAGACATAGATCAAGCGCAAGGGGCATACTCGCAGCTGCGACATTGCCATGTTCTTTGATAGTAATCTGAATTCTTGATCTTAGAATCTGCAATTCATTACACATTCTATCTAAAAATAATTCAGCAACTTGGTGAACAAAGACATGATCGATATCATCTATGGTGATGTCATTTTGCTTTAAAAAAGCTGTAAGCAGTCTTTTTGTATGAGCAAAGAATGGTTCCATAAGTACTGTTGCATCGCCCGAGAAAAAATATGCATCTCGCTCATTCATAAATCGTGAGCCACCCCCAGGGAACATTGCTACGTCCCAGTTACTACTTTCGGCAAAAAAATAAGAATTCTTGATAGAGCAAATCTTTGCATTCGTATCCACCAATACGGCAGTTCCTGCATCACCAAAGGTGTATCCAGGAAGATACTGATTCAGGAAATGTCTGCTTTCTATGTGGTATTTTGCAGCCTTGCTTGGCACTTCTCCTGTGGCAATCAAAATAGATTTGTATCTACCCGTTTCAATAAATGCCGTCGCTACCTCAAGTGCATTGAGAAAGCTGTTGCATGCATTAGTGATATCTATTACAGGACAATGTGTACCAATTTCGGCTTGCACGATATGTGCCGTTGCTGGTTCAAGAATGTCTTGGCCTGTTGCGGCAAAAATCAGTAAATTAATTTCATTTGGATCGATTTTTTCTTTTTCAAATAGAATGCGGCATGCTGCTATGGCAAGTGTTGAGTTGTACTCATCTTCACCAGAAACATGTCTTTTGATAATTCCTGTCATTCGTTCGATACTTCCAGGTGTTATAGCTGGTTTTAAATGAACATTGATTAATTCTTCTATCTCTGCACTAGTCTTGACCAACTGCGGGAGATAATAGGCTACACCAGAAATTCCTGCGATTACGTCTTTATTTTTCATGTGCTGAGTTTTAGAAATGATTGAAATTTTCGAAACTATACAATTATTCATGATTTTTGTCTAGTTTGCGATATTTTACAAATATCCACTTATTGTGTATAGTATCCCAACTATGATTACATTAGCTGCAACCAAGAGAACAAACGAGAGCCCTGCGGCTGTACGAGCTGCAGACAATATCCCAGCCGTCTACTACGGTACAGGCAAAGAAGCGGTATCTATATCGGTCCCAATGCGAGAATTCGTAAAGGTATGGAAAGAAGCAGGGGAAACCGCAGCAGTCGCACTTGATTTTGGCGGTGAAAAGGTCACAACCCTCATCCACGACATGCAGTATGATCCGATCACCAATGCTCCAACACACATCGACTTTCTCGTCATCGATATGAAAAAGGAAATCGAAGTGGCTGTTCCAATCGAATTCACTGGTCTTGCTGATGCAGAAAAGGGCAACATTGGAACACTCGTCAAAGTTCTCCATGAAGTTGAAGTACGCGCATTGCCAAATGATATGCCACAAAACTTCGAAATCGACGTGACACCACTCGCATCACTCGACGCTCAGATTCACGTCAAAGACATCGTCCTTCCAAAGGGGGTCACAATGATCACTGATGGTGAAGAAGTCATTGCCCTCATCGCTGCTTTCAAAGAAGAAAAGGAAGAAGAAGCGGCTCCAATCGATCTCGATGCTATCGAAGTAGAAAAGAAAGGCAAGAAAGAAGACGACGAAGCTCCTGCAGCAGAATAACTCCTTGCGCAGTATCTAATAAAAACAAATTTGACCTCACCATCGCGGTGAGGTCAAGTCATTCTCGGGTAATAGTTTGGTATACTGAGAGTCTTACCTATGATGAAGAAAAAAATATCGATATTTCTCGCGCTGGCTCTGATTATTTTCGGTTCCGCAGTAACCGTTATGCATGCACAGACACCGGCAGTGTGTGCAAACCCGACTTCGGATGAGATCAGACAGGCATGTGCAGATTTTGCAACCGAATCAGCAACACTTGCGAAGCTCCAAGCACAACTTAGTACACAAAAAGCAAAAAGTGGCGTCCTCCAAAAAGATGTCAACGCGCTCGTTTCTCAAATCAGCAAGACGCAGTCAAAAATCAGTTCTCAAATCTCAACCATTGGGAAACTAAGTCAGGAAATCGGCAAAAAAGAGCAAGCGATTACTTCGCTCGAGAGTGAGCTCACCCGCGAACGGGATTCTATGGCTCAGCTCATCAAACGTACACATGAGCTTGATCAAAAGGGTGCGACGTATGTGCTCTTGAGTGCTAATTCAGTTACCAACTTTTATCAGGATCTCGATGATTTCTTTGCGGTGAAGCAATCGCTCTATACATCAGTCAATAATGTAAAAAAGATCAAGTCACTGACTGAGACAGAGCGTGAGAAACTCAAAGATAAACAGTTTCAGGCACTCGATGCAAAAAGCGCACTCGAGAGTGAAAAGGGTAAACTCGCTGTTTCTCAAAAACAAGCACAGACACTGTTGAGCTCTAGTAAGACTGAGGAGCAAAAACAAGCAACGCTTGTCGCGGAACAGCAGAAAAAGGTTGCAGCAATCCAGAGCAAGCTCTTTAGTTTCGCGGGAGGTGCAACCAAGGCAATCCCGTTCAAAGATGCCTATGCCTATGCAGTCGAAGCCTCCAAAGTGACCGGAGTGCGTCCAGCGCTCGTGCTTGCTGTCCTCACGCAGGAAACCAATCTCGGTGCAAACGTGGGAACCTGTAATCGCGCAGGGGATCCTCCTGCAAAGAGCTGGACTGCAGTTATGCATCCAACCCGAGATCAACCAGCCTTTCTCCGTATTACGAAAGCACTTGGTATGGATCCCAATACTACACCTGTATCATGTCGTATCGGAAATATCGGATGGGGAGGAGCTATGGGGCCGGCACAGTTTATCCCTTCTACATGGGAAAGCGTCTCTGCTCAAATTCAATCTGCGATTGGTATGAGTCCTAACCCATGGCGCGCACGCGATGCAATCTTTGCGTCATCGATCTACCTCAAGGCTCGTGGAGCAACAGGCGGAGAGGCAAATGAGCGCAATGCTGCATGTCGATATTATTCAGGGCGTGCTTGTGATGGAAAGGCTCCAGCAAATAGTTTCTACGGCAACTCTGTTATGGCACTCGCTCGGGCGATTCAGGCTGATATTGACTATCTCCAACAATATGGTGTTTCGAGGCGTTAAATAGGGCGATATGGAACCCTTGAGAAATATATAGACTGTGCTATACTGACCTCCTATGAAAAAGGACACCCACCCAAAGAATTTTCGAGAAGTCATCTTTGTTGACAACTCTTCTGACGCACAGTTTTTAATCGGTTCTACCGTGAAAACCAGCGAAAAGGGTACCTACAAGGGCAAAGAGTATGATCTCTACCGTGTTGAAATCTCCAGTGCTTCACATCCGTTTTATACTGGTACAGAGAAGGTCATCGACACCGCCGGACGAGTCGATCGTTTCAACAAGCGTCGCGCGTCAGCTGCAAAAAAATAACTACACGATCAATCGCTCTTTCGGGGCGATTTTTCTATTGTAATCATGGATATAGAAACATTAAAAAAGAATCCCAAGACACAATACCTCGCGAGCGAATACGAGCGACTTTCACATGAACTTAGAGATGTCCATGTGATGATTGAGTCAGATCCTAGTATGGCGGACATGGCGCGCGATGAGGTTGTGGCACTTGAAACACAACAAAAGGCTATCGAAGAACAGATCGCAGCAATCGAGCTAAGTGAAAAAGAAGAGGAAGAGTTCCCAAATGAAATCATTCTTGAAGCACGTGCGGGGGCGGGTGGCGACGAAGCAGCTCTCTTTGCACTACAACTTGTGGAGATGTACGAGCGCTTCGCTGAGACACGCAAGTGGGCGGTAAAACATCTCGATGAGTACACGCTTGAAATCAGAGGCAAGGATGTGTATCGACTGCTTCGGTTTGAGACGGGCGTCCATCGTGTCCAGCGTGTGCCGGTGACAGAGAAAAACGGGCGCATCCACACCTCGACTGCGTCGGTTGCAATCCTTCCGATTCGCAAAAAGGTCAAATTTGAGATAAATCCAACCGATCTCGATATGGAATACTCACGCTCGGGTGGGGCAGGGGGGCAGAACGTCAACAAAGTTGAGACTGCGGTGCGCCTCATTCACAAACCTACAGGTATCGATGTCCGCTCCACCTCTGAGCGCAGCCAGCTCGCTAACAGGGAAAAGGCGCTCATGATTCTCACCGCGAAACTCCAGCAACTCAAAGAGGAAGAAGAAGCTGCTAAATACTCAGGTGATCGCAAGAGTCAGATCGGCACCGCAGATCGAAGTGAGAAGATACGCACGTACAACTTCCCACAGGACCGTGTGACCGACCACCGTATCCGACAGAACTTCTCCAACATCGAAGGGATCATGCTCGGCAAAATCGACAAGATCATCGATGCGATGCAGGTGGGGGAAGTGGGAGAGGCAGAGGATGAGTGATATAATTATTTCTATATAAATATGTCAATTTCTTTCACTATAATTTTATTGATCGCATTCTCAGTGGGTTTTTTCGTTGTTAAGAATCCTGCAAGGAATGATAAAAAATCTATGGAGCTATTGAATCAAATAGATAGTAAAATAGCTGATTTTAAGAGTAAAGAATTTACTTCTTTGGAAGAGAAAGAAAGCGCAAAAAGTTATCTCAAATCTGAGTTATTAAAAATGAAAGATTCAATTAAAGTTTTTGGTAGACCAAATGCAACACTAGCATTACGAGAAAAAGCTTTAAGTAAAATAATTGAACTTTAATCGAAAGGTTGAAAAATATTGAGAATTTGGTATAGTATTGCCACCACGCGTGTATAGTTCAGTGGTAGAACGCTGTCCTGATAAGACAGAGGTCCATGGTTCGATTCCATGTACACGCACCATATGGGTTATGAATTTCCACAACAAAATCTTCCTGAGAAAGAGACAGACCCTCATCTTCAGGAGAAAGTTGAAAAAGCAATCGATTGGTATAAAAATACTTTTAAATTATGGGATGAGATTAGTGCCGGTACCACTCCAGAACTTCCAACAGACTCTGAGGAGGCCCAATCGTATATTGATAAGTTTCTCTATTTAAAAGAGCACAATCAAGAAAAGTATCGAGACAGAGAAGGTATCGAATTTTATAAACGACTCGATGAATATATTGAAAAATTGAAAACGGTGAAATAAAAAGTCCCGGATGTAGATCCAGGAGCTCAGTAGGTGCTATTTGTTATAGTATTTTTTCAAGTTGGGCAAGGATGTTGAGAGCAAACCCCTTAACCTTTTCTGTACTACCTTCTGCGGAAAGTTTTTCTGCAAGTAGTATATATTTTGCTTTATTCTTCCTTAATTCAGGGACGGGCTCATTGTTTAATGACTCTTGCATTAAATAGAGAATCGGTTCAGAAAATACTAATAATTCATCACTTTCTTTATCTGTGTATCCGTTTAACTCAAAGCATGCTTTTACGTTTAGTGGATGAGGTTCGGACATCCATTTACCAATCTCGTCTACTACAGAAATTCGATTAGTTGTTATTATTTTTTTCATTAAAATATATTTTTCTTTAATTTAGCATGATTTTACAATATGTCAATAATGAGGTAAACTCATCTCATGAATCTCAGTGTTGTTGCAACTCCCATAGGTAATCTCAAAGACGTCTCTGAGCGGGCGAGAGAGGTGCTCACAGAGGCGACATTGGTCGTCGCAGAAGATACTCGCACGACTGGGCAACTCCTCAAATTACTTGATATTGAGGGTAAAAAGGAGTTTGTATCATCTCATGCTCAAAGCTCGGATACGGCTCTTACCAAGGCTCTAGAGCGCTGTAGAGAGCACGAATACATCGTGCTCGTTACTGACGCGGGTACACCAGCTATTTCAGATCCGGGGTCACTTTTCATACATGAATTTCGCGCTCTGTACCCTGAGGCTGGCATCGTACCTATACCTGGACCTGCAGCAGTCGTTGCGGCACTCTCAGTGTCGGGATTCCCAGGCAACCATTTTGAATTCATTGGCTTTCTTCCGCATAAAAAGGGGAGACAGACATTGTTTGAAAAGATACGAGATACCGAACATACAGTCATTATGTATGAGTCTCCACATCGTATCCTCAAAACGCTCGAGTCGCTTATACAATATATTGGAGATCGACCGACCATGATCGGCAGGGAAATGACCAAAGCATTTGAGGAATATCCTGTTGGGACCGCACAAACACATTTGGATTACTACAGCGCACACCCCGACAAGGTGCGCGGGGAGTTCGTCATCGTCATTGCGCCACGCTATCATCATCCTGAATCTTTGATATACTGAGAAGATGCTCGGTAAACTACGACTACTATTTTGGATTGGGATAGTGCTGGTCTTCGTACCATTTTTTGGTATTCCTGATACCTGGAAAACAGTCCTCATGATAGGTCTCGGAGGTACTACTATGTACACGGTAGTTCGCTTGAGGTATATATACAAGAAAATGAAATTTGATGCACGTCAAGGTGCACCTACTCAAAACGAAACCACAGTTATTCATGGATAATATAGAAAAAAATCAACAGGCACAGCATATCACTATGGGCGCCAAGATGTTCATCGGTATTGTTTTTGTTGCCGGTGTTTTTCTCGGGGGTGTGTATATCGGATATCAAAACAGACCAGCAACGGAAAAGATAGTATCTGTTATTCACAAGGAACCGACGGTGAATCAGACTACAGACTTTAGTCCATTCTGGAAAGCGTGGGCGATCGTCAACGATAAATTTGCCGGAGCTGATGCTACGAGCGATGAAGATCGAATGTATGGTGCGATTAAAGGTATGCTCGGATCGTTCAATGATCCCTACACCACCTTTTTCCCTCCAGCAGAGAACTCTATATTTGAAGGAGAGATTGCGGGCACCTTCGACGGCATCGGTATCGAAATCGGAGAAAAGGATGATATCTTGACCGTCATTGCCCCACTCAAGGACACTCCTGCCGATCGTGCGGGTATTGAAAGTGGTGACAAGATTGTCAAAATAGATGACACGAGCACCAACAACCTTTCTATTGATAAAGCGATTGCGTTGATTAGAGGCAAGGCGGGGACTACCGTTAACATTTCTATTGTTCGCGAAGGTTTTACTGCACCAAAAGTGTTTCCTGTTGTTCGCGAACAAATCGCGCTCCCCACGATTGATACAACTACTTATCCTGATCAAAAAGTATTTGTCATCCATCTCTATAATTTTTCAGCACAGTCTCCTGAGCTTTTTCGTCAAGCACTTCAAGAATACCTTGATTCAGGGTACCCTAATCTACTCCTGGAT
This sequence comes from Minisyncoccota bacterium, assembly GCA_018060905.1. Lineage (GTDB taxonomy): Bacteria > Patescibacteriota > Minisyncoccia > Phycocordibacterales > UBA9973 > UBA4124. Next base: position 10,034 of record JAGOVD010000002.1, on the reverse strand, counting down.
CTCCGAGGAAATCCTGGGGGGTATCTCGATGCGGCCGTGATGATTGGAGGATGGTTCATCCCGGAGGGTAAGGTAATCGTCAAAGAAATCGGCAAAGATCCTGCAGATATCCGCGTGCATACGAGTAGTGGGCCCACAGTATTTCCTGAGAAATCCAAGCTCATCGTTCTCGTTGATCAAGGATCTGCCTCGGCTTCAGAGATTTTGGCAGGAGCGCTTTCAGAGCAGGGTATCGGTATCCTCGCTGGTGTGCAGACGTATGGCAAGGGTTCGGTACAAGAAGTGATCAAACTTACCAATGACACCTCGCTCAAAATCACCATTGCAAAGTGGTATACACCCAAAGGGGTTTCTATATCAGAGAGTGGGCTCACGCCTAGTGTTTCGATCCCGTATCCGGAATCAAAAGACGCAAAAGAGGGTGAGGATCTACAACTCGAAGCTGCTGTTAAACTATTTACAAAGTAATGTCATGAAAGTTATTCTCCTAAAATCAGTTCCAAAGGTTGGTAAAAAAGATGATGTGATTGAAGTGGCGGCTGGGTATGCACAACACTCCTTGTTCCCGAACAAGCTTGCAATCGCAGCAACACCAGCAAGCCTTGCGGCGGTTGTGCGACGAAAGCAAAATACTGTCGCTGAAAAGGAAGTGCGACACCGTTTGCTCGACGCGGCCATCGAATCATTGCGCGGAGTGAGCGTGAGTATGACGGTGAAAGCAAATGAACAGGGGAGTTTGTTCTCAAAAATCCATGCAAATGATATTGCAGAATTTCTCAGTACGACGCACCGTATCAGTATTAGCCCCGAGACCCTTGAGCTCGCAGACGGTCCGATCAAAACACTCGGACTGCACACCGTACGTGTGCATGACGATGGATTTAGTGCTGATTTTACGATTGAGCTCGTGAAGGAATAAAAAAACTTCTCAGTACTGAGAAGTTTTTTTATTCCTATTTTTCAATAATGTTTGCTTGCTTGCGAACTGTTTTTGTTCCGTCAAAGTTTTGCTTGCGCTTCTGAGTAAATTTCACAGTACCATCTTTGAGTGCGTAGAGTGTGTGGTCTTTGCCGATACCGACTGATACTCCAGCCATGATTTTAGTACCGCGCTGACGTACGATGATAGCACCCGCTGTCGCAAACTGACCATCGTAGAGTTTTGTACCGAGATATTGTGGATTTGAATCCGTAAGGTTTTTAGCCGCTCCTTGGGCTTTCTTATGTGCCATAGACGTACATCTTACCCGGGATGGGGGAATCTGTCAACGAGGGTGGGGTAGACCAAAAACATAGGATATACTAGGGTATATGGGAGAATATCTCACAAAATATTACCGATTCTTTTTTGGTGTATGTATGATAGCTATTGTCGGATTGACTTTTTATGTTGGAATATTGGAAGGAAGGCGAAGGGGAGGGGACCAGGTGATTCTCTCTTGTAGCGATCAAGTCCTTGCCACCCTCAAAATCCCAACTGAGCGGATAAGTAGCGCAACGACTACTACGAGCACTACTGCACCTCAAGGTGCATTTGCTGGGTCTAAAAATGGTACCAAATACTATACTCCGGGGTGCGCCGGCCTACAGCGCATTAAGCCTGAAAATATTGTCTGGTTTCAAACAGTAGAAGATGCTACTCTGCAAGGGTATACGCCAGCTGCATGCTAATCTACTGGTGCGCCACTTTTCGTATGTATAAATTCATCAGCAACATCGTTATGGTTATCGTGCTCGGGCTACTTGTGGTAGCTATTGCAAAGCCCGACGTTGCACAGAGGGCCACCGATCAAGTGCTCGGTATTTTAGCCGAAACACCTACTGTAGCGTCACTTCCTCAAACAAAGACAGAGCCACTTGCACCAACAGGCGTGCCTTCTTTGCGAAACATTAAAGCAGTACCCGCTATCGGAGGGGAACCGGCAAGTACGGTGAGTACTGCAGCGCTTTCAACAAACAACATCGTAGATGCCACGAATCGAGAACGTCTTGCAGCTGGGTTGCCACCGCTCATACTCAACACCCGGTTGGTTCAGTCTGCAAAAATAAAAACAGATGACATGATTGCACGCCAATACTTTGAACACGTTTCGCCGACAGGTGAGATAGTTTCTGATCTCGGTGTCAAAGTCGGCTATGACTATGTAGTCATGGGTGAAAATCTCGCACTGGGCAATTTCATCAACGGCGATGATGTTGTTGCGGCCTGGATGGAAAGCTCTGGTCATCGTGAAAATATCTTGAATCCAGATTATCAACAGATCGGCGTGTACGCTGCCAAGGGGGTCTATGAAGGGCGTGATATTTGGTTTGCGGTGCAACATTTTGGTACTACTCGAGATGCGTGTCCGGAGATCAGTACGACCCTCAAGGCATCTATCACAAAGCTTAATGCAGACCTCAAGAAACAGCAGGCTATGATTGCGGTAGAGAAGGAGATACTCGAAGGTCCAGATCGACCACGGGGCGAAGAATACAAAACACGCGTCGCGGCGTTCAACGGGATGGTTGCCGAATACAATACAGCGCTTGTGATTTCGCAAGAAAAAATCAAACAGTACAACGCGCAGGTTGCAGCATTCAATACGTGTTTGGTGCGGTTTCAGAAATAAGCTCAGTAGACGGTTTTCAGGTAGGGGGCAGGGCCCTGAGAGGGTTGCTCTCTAATCTATATTAACGTCGCACAATATATCTTTTACGACACTATATACTGAGGAAACCCTTATACTCTCATCCAACCACTCCCCTCAAACCTTTTCAAAAAAAGACTCTCGACTAAGTACGATCCATCATCACCATTTAAATAAAATATTTCTAGCGTATCTTCTTGAAGGATTACGGAGTAATCGGGAAAATCATGACGATATTTGGTATAGGTTTGATATGGGGTATAGAAGCACTCCCCCACCATGTGTAGTATTTTAGTGGATTATAGGTATACTACAGGAAAATTATTCTATGCAACAAAATAATATTTTGGACTGGTGTGAATCCGAGATGGATTACATCCGGAAAAAGTTAGAATGGGCACAAACACTCCGAGCTATCTTTATCGTTCTTGGACTTGGTATATACACGCTCATAATTTTTACTGTTTCTTTCTCGTCTGCACAGGTGCAATACATTCAACACAATACGATGCCGATATATTTTATGATTGTCACGTATATAGGGATGGCCATTGCAAGTTACAAAAATATATTCTTCTTCTAAAAACCTGGCGTAGTGCACCAGGTTTTTTGTAATAAAAAAAGCGGAATGTATCCGCTCGGTTTGTTACAAGAGCACCGCTGGCTCCAGTATGGATTTCATGAGTTGTAAAAAGTCGTCGTCTTTTTTCTCAAAAATTTTTAGTTCATTTTCCAATTGTCGAAGATCGATGTGGTACACCTTTTTCTGGGTTCGATCAATAGGGATAATGGTCACATCTTGTTTTTTTGATGATCGTTTTTCTACCTTCATTCTGTGTTGAAAGCAGTCCATGAGAGACATTTCTCCTATCACCATGTGGTCGGGGCTGTGCCCCCATAGTTTATATGCAGTTGCCTGGGTATCCAGTAGGCTTTGCAGTATTGCTTTTGCATGAACAATATCGATAGCTTCAATAATATATATAAATATTATCTCCACAACACTTTTTTCTGTTCGTATGAACGTGAAAAATTCGGTATGTATTTGTCGTAGCATGTGAAAAGGTTTTTAGTTTCCACGGATACTACTGCATTTACTCGTTATGAGCAAGGTTCTCCAGTCGTGAGGCTGTAGGGACTCGTGAGAGTACAGCCGTCTGGGAATATCGTTTCGCCTGGGTACGTGGTTTGAGAGTATGAATAATCATATTGGTAGCTCGGTGTTGTTGTGTAGCTTGTATAACTATATGACTTGGGTGCAGTGATGATGAGAGACGGTTCTGTGTACCTCTTTGTGATGGTGTAATGACCTGGTCTGTTGTCAGCGTTTTGGTATGTATAGCCATCGAGTGGGATTGTACTTGCGGTGAGAAAGTTGCCACTACGGTACGAATACGTCATTGGTGTGGCAATGTAGCCACGTCCGAGCAAGAGTATGATGATAATGATGCCGATGACGATCATGATCGTAATAAGTGTTTTGTTTGTTGAGTTTTCCATAGGGTTTTGTTGGTTAGTTGTGCGGTCTGTGGATACTACCACTTCCCTCCCCGTTGTACTACCAGTTGACTCTAGGTACGATATGTTGTCTTGTTCATATGGGTTCATATTTCCAGTATACCTCGTTTGGAGCGCTCTGCATGCTATACTCGCCCTATCATGCCAGTCAAACAACCGACAACCCTCCCCAAGGGCCAAGAACGCCTCGAGAAGGTCATGGCGCACCTTGGGCTCGCCTCTCGTCGCGAAGCCAAGGATCTCATCACGAAGGGCAAGGTGTCAGTCAATGGCGTAGTAGTGACCGAGCCAGGACATGGAATCATCCCGGGCAAAGATACCATTGAAGTCAAAGGTGTGTCGGTCAAGGAATCCTACCTTGTCTACAAGCCCCGAGGTATTGAAACGACCAAGACGACACCGACAGCCAAAGACCTCCACGATACGTTCAAAAAACTGCGACACCTCTCTCCTATTGGCCGACTCGACAAAGATTCTGAGGGTTTGATCATCATGTCCAATGATGGCACACTCACCAAAGCACTTACCAAAGAAGATTCCCATGTCGGCAAGACGTACCTCGTCACTGTGCGCGAAAATGTGTCGGATGCGAGTATTCTCAAAATGGCGCGCGGTATCGTCCTCGATAAAGTCATGACGAAACCTGCAGTCACCAAACGTGCCTCTCGAACTTCATTTACGATCACGCTCTACGAAGGTCGTAAGCACCAGATCAGACGCATGTGCGATGCATGTAGACTGACGATCACGTCTCTCGTGCGCACGAGCATCGGGCACCTCAAATATGACGGTATGAAGCCAGGCAATGTGAAGAAACTCGCTCCGTCTGATATCGAACTTTTGAAATCCTAAAACTTCCTACTATCATATGCCCAATGAAGTAGCGCCTGTCGTTGCTTTGGTCTGCAGTGAACGTCCCCTGCTCTGCAGTGTGCCTGTATTTGTCCGATGTGGCGACGTATCGCCTTCCACCGCTTGATCTGTTTTCGGTCCTCATCGGGAATTCGTCTGCCCATGTAGTACCGGCAATACCACTGAAACCATCCTCTTGGGTCGTCTTTGTATATCCATCCCTTTGCTTGCCATACAGAGAGCGGCTGACTCGCATTTACTTTGAAATAGTTTATCTCGGCATCATGAAAGCCGGGAGAAAGCAGTGTCTGCTTGAACCAACTTTTTGGAAACTCCTCCTGACAGTCTGTCATGTACTTGCCACCAAAGACGCCAAGGTGAAGCATCTCTTTGGGTGTGAACATGGGTTTGAATTCGGGATCAAACTGCTTGCCTACTGGCGCACTGAGCTCATAGCGGTACCCCTTTTGCATTTTGTCATTGACGAGGATGGTTGTAGGTATAGGCACGCAATGAGTATATACCATAGGAGAGGGATTTTGGTATAAAAAAGCCGTTCATTACAAACGGCTTGTAGCTATACAATAGCTACTTTTTTGTTTTCCAAACTAAGACCTTGGTCTGACATCAATCTCCGAAGAATTGGAGATTGCGGGTATACCTCTTCAAAGGATGCACCTTGTGCCTCAATTTGGGATTCACCAGCGGGTGTATCCGAAAGACTACGAAGGACGATAAATTTATTACAAATATTTCGTACTGTAGAGAGGTTATGTGCGACGACAAGTGCACTTTTGTTTCCTTCCAATAATCTCGATAAGCCAAGCTGCACTTCTTTTTCAGTTGTTGCATCAAGACTCGACGTAGCTTCATCGATGATAAACACATGCGCATTTTTTATCGCAATTTGTGCGGCTGCAATACGCTGTTGTTGTCCACCGGAAAGCCAGACGCCTTTGGGTCCGACCTTGGTATCAAGTTCGCAAAAATCAATTGCGAAATGGCCCATGAACGTCTGGAGTAACTCATCAGGGTACTGGTCGTGAACTTCGCTGTTGATTGCGATAAGCAAGTTGTCACGAAGTGTTCCATCAAAGATGTCGATTTGTTGCGGAATTTCTCCGACAACACTTCTCCATGCATCGATCGATACCTCGCGGATATCGTAGTCGTTGATGAGAATGCTCCCGGTATTTGTGTCATATGCTCGTTGAAGCAATTTGGCAAGAGTCGTTTTACCTGCGCCACTTGCGCCGATTAGGGCAAGTTTTTCGCCTGGGTTAATCGTGAAGCTAATATCACGCAACGTTTCTTTGGTTGAGCCCTTTTTACTATACCCAAAGCTGACATTCCGGAACTCAATGATGGGTGTCGTATCAAATCCCAATACTTTTGGGTTGACATCTCTAACGTCCGGGGTCATTTCCAGCGCGTCCTTCAGTTTGCTAATAGTAGGCAGTGCCCAGTTGAACTCTTGTTCAATATGGCCAATGCGCCAGATACTATTAACCGTACTCCAGGACCATGAAAATAACGGGAGGAGGAATCCAATCGCTTGCGTGTCTACTACTCGAGTAGTTGATGCACGGTAGATATAAAATCCCCATACAATAACGAGAGCGCAGACATTGATTAAATCTTTGTAGGTAATCTTTTTGATGAACCCTATCCAAAATGCTCGCGAACGATCATTGACACTGTGATAGTGTCGGTTCAGAGATGATGCGATATCATCTCCTTTTCCCAGGGAGAGTATTCGGGGTGCTTTTTCCCATGACTCTTCGAGACGACTGTGGTGCCGTTTGAGGTCATTGTCGATGAGACTATACACTTCAATCACCGATTTGTTCATCAGGAGAGATCCAAAGAGATACAGTGCGAGCGCAATAGTCAACACAACTCCAGCAAACGGTGCAAGAAACCAGATAAAACAAAAGCTCAGTACTATCAAATATGTTGATGTTATTCCTTCGAATAGCATCAAACTTGTCAGATAGCGAATCGAACTTTGGGCCCTGTGCATACTTGCTTGATTGAGATCTCTCTTGTGCCGAATGTGTTGTCCAATGGATTTGGCAAATAATGCCCTTGTAATAAAGTCGGTGAGGGCTGCTTCGTTGTAGCCCTTAATATGCTCCCGTTCTATCATGTACCACTGGTGTAGGATAAGACGGGTAATCATAGAGACAGTTATTCCAATGAATAACCAGGCTACCTGAGGACGATTCTGATGACTTATTGCATCGATAATGAGTCCAAAAAACAAAGGTATCGTCATACCGCATGCTTCATAGAAGAACATGGGTACGAGCATTTTTTTCAAATGCTTCTTACTTTGTTTTGGCACCGTTTTTACGTATACCCAGCGGTACACTGCGATTGATTGCCTCATCCTTTTGAGGTATGAGTCGATAGCTAATCCTTTCATGCGTTATAGGTTTTAGTTGTGAATATTTTGTTGTAAAGAACATGTCTTGCGATTGAGGCAAGATGGAGAACATTTAATTTACGAGAATAAGAGAATTAAATACTATGACATCGTGTCCCAAAAGCGGCATGAGAAATAAGCCCAAATGTTGGATATGCGTGTACGCGTTCTTGATTTGTGCGTTTGTTATTTTTCATACGTTTTTGATACGAATGCCATGTATTGGCGTAGGTGTATATTATCACATATATTAGATGTGTCAATTACATCTTTTCAGCCTATGTACTCTATAAAAACTTGAAGCTCTGAACCATACTCTCAAGTACTGCGGTAATTGCTGCCTTGTCGAATGCTGTTATCCCTTGGCTTGAATCATACGCAGCAAGGCTACTCGAATGAATCGTGTATTCAATTGCATAGCACTGAGTATCTCGTAGAGCTCGATAACTCGTTGTTTCGTAGTACTGACTCATACCAGCATCTCCGAGTAAGAATTTTTTGTACTCTACTCCATTAATAGTGGCACTACCTTTGGCCTCTTCCCCATTTGTCGCAACAAGACAATTTTTAATTTCCTGAACACTCGTACTTGATCCTACGTTAAACCATGCGCTCATAAAGTTAGTGTTGGGTTGTGTTGAGGTATCAATAGAAACTTTGGCAAGCTGCTGCCCACTCTCTGGTACAGTATTTACTCGCCATGATCGGCTGTCATCTATTGTAACTGTCATATCTTTTGGATACCGGAAGGTAAACGTCGATCCGGTGAAGGTTTGGTCTACCGGCTCCTCTCCAGTGATTGGTGGCAACTGCTCAATCGGTGTTACTGTTGTCGGGGTTGATTTGTTACTATAGAACGCAAAACCTACCAATGCGATAAAGACGATGAATATGAAGATTTTGTTTGTTTGCATCTCCACAGTATATACCTATTAGGTAGAGACACTTTATTTCTCAAGATCGAGTATCTCATCAATGCGAATCTGGGCGACGAATTCGGGGACGTGGGAGACAAGGATCATTGCGCCGGCGTAGGTAGAGAGCGCTTTGGCAATGATGGGAAGGTGGCGGAAGTTGATATGGTTGGTCGGCTCATCGAGGATGAGAAGCCCTGGTTCGAGGAGGACAAGGTTGGCAAAGGCGACCAGCCCCTTCTGCCCTTCTGAGAGATTGCCGATGCGCGTGCGGATGAGTTCCCCGGTGATCAAGAAACTTGCTGCAACGGCGCGCATGCGCTCTTCGTCGAGCTTCTTGCCGGCATCGTGCATACTGCGCACCAATGATTCATACACCGTGTCGTCGAAGTTGAGCGTGGAGAAGTCCTGACGATAGTAGCCGACCCTGATTCCTTCTTTGATCTGTGCGCCGTCAGATTTTCCTAGGGCGAGTGTTTCGAGGAGTGTGCTCTTGCCGATGCCGTTGGGTCCACGTAGGAGGAGGTGCTGATTTTTCTTGAGGGAGATGCTTGCCTTGTGTGAGATGATCTTGTGATTTTTCATCGTCGTGAATGAAGAAATATTCATTATCTCCCCCATCACGTCATCCTGTGCGGGAATAGTGAAATTGCGAATCGTCTTGTCTTCTTTGCGAATGTCAACGATTTCGTCTTCGAGTTCTTCGGCGATGGCACGCATGCGTTTGGCAACCAGACGCATCTGACCACCCTTGTGTCCAAATTTATTTGCTTTGTCTTTCTTTTCTTGAATCGTCTTTTGAAGCTGGGCGTTTTTCATGTTTTCCTTTTCGATACGGATCGTGATATCGCGGACGACGTCAGTATAGTTGCCGACGTAGTATTCAATCTTGCGACTATAGACATCGAGGTAGATGACGCTTTCGGTAAATGAGTTCAAAAACTCTGCATCATGAGAAATAACGATCACCGTCTTTTTGTACGCGACGAGAAAGTCAGTGAGGTGCTTGATACCCGCTTTGTCGAGGTTGTTCGTCGGCTCATCGAGGAGGAGGAGGTCGGGGTCTTGGATGAGTGCAGAAGCAAGGAGGAGGCGTGCTTGTTGGCCACCGGAGAACGTTTTGATGATGCGATCGTGGACGTCTGCGTGTCCGACAAGGTTCACAACTTCGAGCGCTTCATCAATACGTGGATCGATATCGTATATTTTCTCCTTGAACATTTTCAAAAAGAAATCTCTCACCGTGAGTTCCATATCTTCACGCAGGATGACTTGTCGTGCCGTTGCGATTGAGACGCCTTTGACGACGTTGATGGTCCCTGATTCTGGTTTATATTCACCCGTGAGAAGTTTAAATATCGTTGATTTGCCGGCGCCATTTTGTCCCATGAGTGTCATTTTTGCCCCCTTGCGAATCGAAAAATCCACCGCATCGAGGATGGGCTTGGTTGAGCTATATTCAAATGATACGCCGTCAAAGCGCACGATTGCTTCCCCTTTTGACATAAGGCTGCCAGTATAGCATAACGGACGTCTTTGTGAGCTGGTATACTAGGGTATGTTTGCACTTACCTCCGAGGAAGAAAAGCTTTTTAAAAAGCTCAATACTCCTGCCAAAATTCAGGACTATCTCAATAGTATTTCGTACAACTTCGAGCAGCAGGGCGAGACGTGCATGTCTCCTCGACGCGT
>JAGOVD010000015.1:1887-10982 GCA_018060905.1 Minisyncoccota bacterium | reverse complement strand
TCGAGATAACATACTTTTGCCGTCGGTGTATTTTCCTGGTGGAAAATCACCTGACTCTCGGACCAGTCGTCCTGCGAGACACGGCAAAAGCATATTATCTCTCAATATCCACTTTATAACTTTCAACTTTATGAACTTTATAACTTCCTCATGATAATAATAAAAACTGACAGTGAAATAGCGCGATTGAAAAAAGGGGGACCGATCCTTGCCGATATTTTGCGCACGGTGGCAGCTGCCGTGAAGCCGGGCATCACGACTAAATCACTCGATGATTTCGCCTACAGACTCATCACGGAGGCGGGGCACAAACCAGCGTTTTTAAACTATCGTCCGGACAGTGCCGACATCCCATATCCTGCGAGTCTGATCACCTCCGTGAACGATGAGGTTGTGCACGGTATACCAGGTAGTCGCATACTCAAAGAAGGCGATATCATCGCACTTGATCTGGGTCTCAACTACGAGGGTATATATCTGGACCATGCGATCACGGTACCTGTTGGCGAGATAAAGCCCAAAGACAAGGAACTCATCGCCGTTACCAAGCAGGCGCTGGAGGAGGGTATCGCGGCCATTGCGCCAGGTGGTACCATCGGAGATATCGGACATGCCATAGAGAGCTATGTGAAGCCGTATAGACTGGGCATCGTTCGCGACCTCTCTGGACATGGTGTCGGCCGTGAGATCCACGAAGATCCATATGTACCGAACTATGGCAAGAAAGGGAAGGGGGACAAACTCGTCCCTGGCATGGTGATTGCTATAGAGCCGATGCTCACGAGAGGCTCCGAAGACGTCATACTCCTCAAAGATGGCTACACGCTCGTCACCTCAGACAAATCCCGCGCTGCGCATTTTGAACACACCGTCCTCATCACCAAAGATGGCGCAGAAATACTCACGAAATAATATATACTTTTAATTAATATGAAAAAGATTTTAATACTAGTAATCATGCTCGGTTTAGCAGGTTGGGGATATTACAAATATCAACAACCCCGTCTAATACAATCACAAACCAATAGTATTTCAGAGAAAGTCCAACCAATGTCAGTGGAGCAGATTACAAATGAAAGTGTTGATGCTGAATGGAGGTTACTTTCAAATGAACAACTCCTCGCAATGACTTCAAAAGAAAAATATTTAACCATTTTTCCCGACTTTCCAATTCGACTTCAAGAGGTTGTTGATCTTACTGGAGACGGATTAGATGAAGGTATATTCACTGGAGATGGGGGGAACAATGATCTTTCTTTTATTGTAATGAAAAATACAGATGGATCTACTAGTATTGCTAAACAGAAAAATAAAAATGGTTCAATTGAGGCGACAAATTTGTTATCTGTGGGAAGGGTGATGGTTAGTGCGGAATGGAAGTTGTTACCGAGTGAACATAGCTTCTATACTGTGGGTAAGTATAATGATGGAACATCTGATAAGCAGATATGTAGTGAAGTACAAGCCTATACATGGAATCCTCTTACAAAAATCTTCGAATGGAATGAATCGTTAAGTGCAAAATACACAGAACAAGTCTGTAAATAAAAAAACCCCTCGTCTGAGGGATTTTTTTATTTAGTTTACTTTATCAAAAACTCGTTTGAAGCTTGCAGGACGAGAGAGGGCGAGTTCAGAGAGGATCTTGCGGTCAACGATGATGCCTGCTTTCTTCATCTTGTCCATGAAGGTTGAGTACGTGCCACCGAGTGCGCGAACTGATGCATTGATGCGCACCTGCCAGACACGACGAGCTTCACCCTTTTTGTCGCGACGGTGTGCAAATGCGTAGGTTCCTGCATGGAAGATCGCCTCCTTTGCCTGTGCTTCCTTGGTAGAGCGACCGAAACGGTACCCTTTGGTCATAGAAAGGACGTTCTTTCGGCGTTTGTTTGCAATTGTTCCTCTTTTTACTCGGGTCATGGTGGGTTAGTTAAAAGTTATAAAGTATAAAGTTTGTAAAGTTATTTGGTGATAAATCGACTTTCTGCTTTAGTAGTCATGTTGAAAGTGACCATCTTCTTGCCAGCAAGCTGCTTGGTGCGAGATTGCTTTGCGTTGAAGTGGTTAAATCCTGGCTTACGGCCGAGTATTTTGCCCGTCGGAGTAACCTTGAGGCGCTTCATGAATGATTTGTTGGTTTTTGTGCTCATAGTGTTATTGTGAGGCTATTTGTGCCGGTTTTTCGGTCTTTTCTCCTTGCTTTACCGTGTCTTTGGTGCCCTTGTCGCGTTCGATAACGACGGCGAGGCCCTTTGGAGAGCGCTTATGTGGCTCAGCTATCTTATAGTGTTCTGTCACAAAATGCAAGACCCGGTCAAGTCGCTCCCTAAGGAAGGCGTCGTCCATACCCTTTGAGCGTCCCCGGAGATACAGCTCCACTTTGATGCGGTGACCCTCCTTGAGCCATTTAGAGGCATTTCGTGCCTTGAGTTCGAGGTCGTGGTCGCCGGTACCCACCTTGATCTGGATAGACTTGGTTTCGGTCGCTTTTGCGCCACTTTTTGCCTTTTGAGCTTTTTTCTTCTGCTCGTACTGGTATTTGCCAAATTCTTGGAGCTTACAGATAGGTGGCTTTGCAGCGGGACTGATCTCGATGAGGTCGACACTGCGATCCTCAGCCATTTTGAGTGCATCTGCAAAAGGGAAAACACCCAGGTTGGTACCTTCGTCGTCGATCACTCGAACTTCCGCTGCGCGTATTTGTTTGTTGATTCTTTCCTTCAAAATAGAAATTGTGCTAGTCTCAGTATCATACCAAAAAACCATGCAAAGTCAATTATTCAACGGCATATATCCTGTGTGGAAAGAGCGTGGCGAAACACTCGCTGTGCTCCTCGACCGCTTCCGTCGTACCCACGCGCTCACCGCAGAAACCAAGTCTCCCCACCAGAGCGGTGGGGAGACCAAGCTCACGTACGCGGGGAGGCTTGATCCGATGGCCGAAGGTATCGTCCTCGTACTTGCAGGCGAGTCACGATTTGAAAAAGACGCACTCCTTGGTCTCCCCAAAACGTACGACGTCGATATCCTCCTCGGTATTGCGACTGATACACAAGACCCTCTTGGTTTGATTACCGATAGAGACGTTCACACAGTACAAGGAGTCGCTATTGAAAAAACTATTGCAGAAATGACGGCAATCACTGCGCTCCCATATCCACTGTACTCGTCGGTCCCAGTTTACGGTAAGCCACTTTTTGTCCATGCGCGCGCAGGCAATAGCGTTGTCGTTCCTGAGAAAAAGGTGACGATCCATGAGGCGAAACTTCTCGGTATGAAGCAGGTCCCACTATCAGACCTTGTACAAATTATCGTAGGTGATATTGGAAATGTAGTAGGGGACTTCCGCCAGGATGAAATCATTATAAAATGGCAGACACTCCGAGATGAACATACTGCAGTGACGATTGTAACCGTTTCAATTAGTGCGTCATCGGGGACGTACATGCGATCGCTTGCGGCGTGGATGGGGGAGCGGCTCGGCGTTCCCGCACTCGCGTATCGGATCGTGCGAACGAAGCTCGGCGACTATACACTGGAAAATAAATAAACCGGTCAGAAAGTCTGACCGGCCATGCGAGTGTTTAATCACTTTTTAATATTGTCCCGCAATAGCTCTTTCCAGGTAGGAACGAGCTTTACAAATCGGGGTTCGTCAATTTCAGATTGACTGACGTGAACCAGTTGTCGGGGGACCCGGACAACTTCGGTGTCAACCATGACAACTTCTGTAGTCATAGTTCTTCCCAGAAAGGAAGGAGGGTGAGGGTGTTCAAATTTTATGAACGGAAGCTCTTCTCGGATCGCAATTCTTGCGGCTACAACCATAGCTTCTCCGCAGGGGATACTTTTTGTTACTCCGGGTGTTTTTACAATACCTGGAACGAAGATAGGAAAAGGTTTCTCTATCAGGAGAGAACTTACTGGCAGTTTTGGTTTCATAAAAAAGATTAATTTGGTGAGGAAGAATTTTGTATGATTATTACATACACATAGGATTATGCAAGGTGGAGCGAATATAACAAAAAGCCACCCGTTTCGGGGTGGCTTTTTGTTATAGATTAAAGATTACGCACGCTGTACGTTTACAGCGTTGTCTCCTTTTTCACCTGTTTCCTTTTCGAAAGAAACAGTATCGCCTTCGCGAAGTTCTTCGAAAGTAACGCCAACGAGAGAGTTCATGTGAAAGAAAATATCTTTACTGAGGCTCTCTGAAGTGATGAAACCGAAACCTTTTTCCTTGAGTGATTTGATTGTACCAGTCATTGAATTGATTGCTTAATAATAATTACAAAATGAACTGTCTCTAGAAAACGACTCCTTCCTCAACCTCGCTCTTTTGTAAACACATCGTATCATGTATTGATAAAAAAGTCAAGTGTGGTGGAACTGAGGAATCGCCCGCGAGTCACCATGTGTCAGTCACACATGGTGCTCTGGGCACCGCCTCGCGGATTGTTCTGGTGAACAATCAACGCTCCGGCGTTCGAATTCCCCACGAAAGCCGAGCAGTCGGCTTTCTCCAGTTCCACCGAAAAAGCAAAAAACGCCAAATGGCGTTAATGCTTTAATCGGTGGAACTGGGGGGAATCGAACCCCCGTGTAGAATATGCGACCCAACAAATCTCCATGCGTAGTGTTCTCTGTGTTGAAGAAGATGATCTAAAGAGTACACAAAACGATCAACTTCCGAGCCTCATCACTTCGGCGCACTGGTGAGACGACCAGTACTACCTACACTCAATGCATGTTGCCGTCAGTACTCTATTGAGTATCAAGTATGACGACACCAGACTGACCTAAGTTAGGCGAGTGCTGGAGCGAAGCCAAATGCGTTAGCAAATGGTGACTTCACCTTAGCGATGCTGTTTCCAGATATCGTTGTGGACGACGGTTTACGAGAGTACGTCCATGCTCGGCATGCATATTGGATCAGACATAATCTGTCGATACCAAACAGTCCCGAAATTTTGTGTACTTCGTACAAAATTTCGCGCCAGGAGATTTCCTGCCATAAGCAGGAAATTCGTGGTGCAGAATTTTTCTGAACTAGTAATTTTTTCTTTTATTCAGACCTTCTCAGCTCACGATCCAAATCGCGGGCTTTGATAGTCTCTCGTTTGTCAAAGGTCTTCTTTCCTTTCGCTATTGCCAACTGTACTTTGATGTACCTACTCTTACCATACAGTGAGACGGGGATAATCGTCAAACCTTTCACCTTGAGCTGTTTGGCGAGATAGAGGAGTTCTTTCTTATGGAGGAGGAGATTGCGGGTACGGTAGGGGTCGAATCCTTCATGTACATTCTTTTCTTGCCAAGCAGGGATGTGGGCGCCGAGGAGTACCAGCGCTCCGTCAACCATGGCAACATAGGCACCCGAGAGGGAGCCGTGGTGCGCTTTGACTGATTTGACCTCTGTACCGAGGAGTTCGACGCCAGCCTCGAGAGTTTCTTCGAGATGGTAGTCAAAAGTTGCCTTTTTGTTGCGGAGGTATTCCATAGTGAAATGGTAGCATATATTGTTCTGATGGAGCGGCAGAAACGTTGTTTTTGTGTATAATGTTTGGAATGAATACCAAAATCCCCAAAGGTGAGGCTCCCAAACCAAACCAAAAGCCAAAACGACCGCTCACGTCGTATATTTTTTCGACACTCCTTATATTTGCGATTTTAACCGCGCTCTATTCACTCGTGAGTGATATGTCATCTGAGAAGCCGACGACAGTGGGGCTTTCAGAGGTTGCACGGATGGTCACTGCGGGAGAGGTCAAATCCATCAGTATCGAGTCGCAGGATTTAGTGATTACTAAGATCGATGGGTCGGTCGTGAAGTCTAAAAAAGAGCCCGATGCTGCACTTACCGAGACACTTGCTTCATACGGGGTAGAGCCTGCCAAGCTTGGCGCAGTTGATGTTAACGTGATTTCACAATCAGGCTTTTTGTACGTTTTGGTTTCTATACTGCCGATACTCCTTCCGGTCATTCTCATTGTATTTTTCTTTTGGGTGATTTCTCGCCAAGCAAAAGGTGCAGGGATGCAGGCGTTTTCGTTCGGGCAGTCTAAGGCGCGTATCACCGACCCATCAGACCAGAACAACAAAGTGACCTTCAAAGATGTTGCGGGAGCGCGAGAGGCAAAAGAAGAACTGAAAGAGATTGTCGACTTTCTGAAAAACCCAAAGAAGTTTCTCGACATCGGCGCTCGCATCCCCAAAGGCGTGCTACTCACTGGAGCACCAGGAACGGGGAAGACGCTCCTTGCTCGTGCAGTTGCAGGGGAAGCAGGCGTGCCATTCTTCCATCTTTCAGGATCAGAGTTTGTCGAAATGTTTGTCGGTGTCGGCGCATCTCGTGTCCGTGACCTTTTCAAGATGGCAAAGCGCGCAGCACCTGCAATTATATTTATCGATGAGATTGATGCTGTGGGACGTGTGCGTGGCGGTGGCTATGGCGGAGGCAACGATGAACGCGAGCAGACGTTGAACCAAATCCTTGTTGAAATGGATGGATTTGAACCCAATGACAAAGTGATCGTCATGGCAGCGACAAACCGCTCTGATGTGCTCGATCCGGCGCTCCTTCGTCCAGGACGATTTGATCGTCGTGTGACACTCGATCTCCCTGATCGACGCGATCGTGAAGAGATACTCACGGTACATTCGACCAAGAAGCCTTTTGCTGAAGATGTAAATCTCAAAGTGATTGCAGAGCGAACACCAGGATTCTCTGGTGCAGATTTGTTCTCTCTCATGAACGAAGGAGCCATCCTCGCCGCGCGCGAAAATCGCAAAAAAATATCTCAGTTTGACTTGGTGCGCAGTATCGAAAAGGTCATGATGGGTCCTGAGCGCAAGAGTCATCTCATGACGAAGCACGAAAAAGATATCGTCGCATATCACGAAGCGGGGCATGCGCTCGTCGCGTCAGTGCTCCCTGACGCAGACCCAGTCCACAAGATTTCAATCGTAGCACGGGGACGTGCTGGAGGATTTACCATGAAGATTGAGCTCGAAGAAAAGAAATTGCATTCACGCCAAGAATATCTCGACGATATTGCAATGTCGCTCGGAGGATACGCGGCAGAACAGATGGTATTTGGTGATATCACGACGGGACCATCCAACGATCTCCAGGTTGCGACAAGTCTTGCGCGTGCCATGGTGACACGATGGGGTATGAGCGAACTCATCGGTCCGCGCGCACTTGAAAATGATGGTGGTAAAACTCTGTTTGGAGGAGGGATAGAAAGCAAGGAGTACTCAGAGCGTATGGCGGGAGTGATCGATGGGGAAGTGGAGCGCATTATGAAGGAAAGCTTGCAACGCGCATCCAAGGTGTTGACCGATCATCGCGGAGTACTTGATATTGTTGCCAAGAAATTGATTGATATTGAAACACTCGAACAGCCCGAATACGAAGCTATCCTCACCGCACACGGTATCCCTCTCAAGAAAATTGAAGCGTAATCTATGAAAAAATACATCATCGCGATACTCTTGGTTGGTGTTCTGATTTGGATCGGAACCAATAGCAATAGAAGCGTATCAAACACTACGACAGACGCCACGAATGTGGACATAGAGGTAGTTCGTCCAAAAGAGCCCGTCACGCTGACCTTTGTGGGCGACATCATGATGGATCGAAGTGTGCGAGGAAAAGTGGAAAAATATTTCGACAATGACTACCGTGCGCTGTTTGTAAATACGGAATACCTGCGCGACGCCGATATTGTATTTGCAAATCTGGAAGGATCAGTCGCAACAGGTGGGCACAATGTGGGCAGTCGCTTTTCATTTCGTATGAATCCAGTGAGTCTTGTTGCGCTTCGCGACGCAGGATTTGATATCGTGTCGTTTGCGAACAACCATGTCGGCGATTATGCCAAGGCAGGTTTTGAAGAGTCGCTCACTCATCTCAAAGAAAACAATATACTATACGCAGGGGCAGGGGAAAACTATGCAGCAGTAACAACACCCACGATCATTGATGTGCGCGGGATGAAGGTTGGGTTTTTGGCGACGACTGATGTTGGTCCCAACTGGTTGAAGGCAACAGAAACAGCATCGGGTATTTTACTCGCGAGTGATCCAAATCTTGCGACTATTGTTGCAACAGCAAAAGAATCAGTCGATGTACTGGTTGTGTCATTTCATTGGGGCAATGAGTATTCGCCTGCAAATGCCCATCAAGAGAAATTGGCACATACCGTCATTGATGCGGGCGCAGATATCGTCGTTGGTCACCACCCGCACGTCATGGAGCGTGTTGAAGTCTACAACGATAAACTTATTTTTTATTCTCTCGGCAATTTTATTTTTGATCAGTACTTTTCACCACATACGATGCACGGCATGGTTGCACATGTATCCATTGATCCAGAAACAAAAGCACTCACTACGACACAAGAGGTGAGTGAGCTTTCGAAACAGTATGTACCGCAAATCCCGATCCCGTATGATCCGAGCATGCTAGTGACCAAGACGTTTACACCGTAGCCTTTGACTGACCAGTTGCGCCCAGTTCACTTTCGGCAAGTTCGAGGAGCTCGTAGTGCCAGGTGATCGCTTCTTCGGCAAGGATGAGGAGGCCGTCATGGTTGAGTCCTTCTGCGGCACCGCGCACGAGAGCCCAGTGGACGATCGCTGCACCTTCGAAAAATCCTGACCACTCCATGAGCTCGGTTGCATTGTCCCACTGATCGCCAACATAGAGATCACGCATCGCTTTCAATTTAGTTTCAGTTGCAGCTGCTTTTGCAAGGGTCACATCGATGATACCGGCATCGGTAGCAACACGCATCACTTCTTCACCGTGCATATGGTTTTTCTCTTCTATATCCATGACTTTCTCTTGACCCAATGTGGTAGTGAGTGCGACGCGCCCTTTCTCGAGTGTCTCTGTCCCGACTCTGTTAAACGCTAATACTTCGCCCAATTTTTTTGCAATAAATTCATTCATAGGGTAAGTGTACCAATTTTAGCCAATATAGAATAGAATAGGGGTTACGAAAGGGGCGCATAGCTCAGTTGGTAGAGCGCCGAGCTTATACCTCGGTGGTCCATGGTTCGAGTCCATGTGCGCCCACCCGTTT
>JAGOVD010000015.1:0-1787 GCA_018060905.1 Minisyncoccota bacterium | reverse complement strand
TTATTCAAAGTGCATGTGCTCGAGTGACTCGATACGTGTTTTGAGGAGGGGGTGGTGGGTGAGTGTCGGGTCAGTTGCAATGAGTGCAACGGCGCTATCGCGAGCAGCTTCGACGAGTTTGAGATTGCGCAGTGCATCCATGCCGATATCAGAGACACCCCATTGTTTCATACCCGTGAGTTCGCCGGTGCCACGGAGCTGGAGGTCGTACTCGGCGAGCTCAAACCCATTTTTTGCCTGGACAAAAAATTTCAATCGCTGTGTCGTTTTGTCACTCTTGCTATCGGCAAAGAGGTAGCAGTATGGCTGGTCACTACTTCGCATGATGCGACCGCGGAGTTGGTGAAGCTGTGAGAGTCCGAAACGCTCGGCACCCTCGATGATCATGAGGGTCGCATTGGGGACGTTCACGCCAACTTCGACGACCGAGGTCGCGACCAATATATCAATCTCATGATTTTTAAATGAGAGCATGACGGACTCTTTTTTTTCTTTAGTCATTTTGCTATGGAGGATGCCAATCGTATACCCGGGGAATACATCACGTTCGAGACGTTTTGCTTCTTCGGTGACGGAGGTTACTTGGATTGCTTTTTCTTTGTCAGGGTCGGGGAGATCGATACGCGGGCAGATGACGTAGAGCTGGCGTCCTTGAGCAAGTTCTGTCTTGATCGCATCATATGTTGCTTCCCGTTTTGTGACGGGGACGATTTCAGTATGGGGTCGTTTGCGACCAATCGGCATTTGGTCGAGCACGGAGAGATCGAGGTCGCCGTAGATAGTGAGTGCGAGTGTACGAGGGATAGGGGTCGCTGTCATCGAGAGGAGATGGGGGAAATGTGCGTCTTTTTTGGCGAGACCTTTGCGTTGGTTGAGTCCAAAGCGGTGCTGCTCGTCGATGATGGCAAGGGCCAGGTGCTTGAACTCGAGACTCTTTTGGATGAGGGTGTGCGTGCCGATGACGATCGGGATTTCACCGTTTGCAATCCATTTTTTGAGCTGGGGACGAGAGATCGTTGTCCACGGAGTCTTGCTCGAGGCGACCTTGGTGGGGAATTTGCGCGCGCCGGAACCCGTGATGAGTGCGATCGAGATGCCTGAGTCTTTGAAAAATTCGATGAAGGATTCGAAGTGTTGTGTCGCAAGTATTTCAGTTGGTGCCATGTACGCGACTTGGAGGTTACCAAAGGTTTGCTTGTCGCCACTTGATTTTGAAGGTCGGTTCATGACGGTCGCATATGTTGCGATTGCGGCGACGGCTGTTTTGCCACTCCCCACATCTCCCTCGAGGAGTCGGGACATGGGAGTATCTTGTTCGAGATCTTTCAGGATGCGGTTGGTTGCGGTCGTTTGCGCATCAGTGAGCGGAAAGGGGAAACGCTTGGTGAACCAACCCGTATCAACACTCGAGAGATCTATGGAGTACGCCTTTTTGTCTTTGACTTCTTGACGTTCTTTTTGGCGTGCAAGGTTGATCGTAAATATTTCATCATACGCAAAGCGTTTGCGCGCCTTGATCGCGTCATCGCGCTTTTTGGGACCATGGATCCAGATGAATGCTGTCTTCAATACTGGGAGCGAATACTGCTTCAATAGGTTGTCGGGGATGTGTTCAGGGATATGCTCTATCTGTGCGAGTGCACGCATGATGGCGTGATGGAACCATTCGCTCGAGACACCTTTGGTTTCGGGGTAGATGGGGGTCAAGGGGCCGTTGTCAGATCCAAAGAGTGAATCATGACTGTCGATGGCGAGAATCTTTTCCTCGCGCATGTTTGGATTGGTGA
>JAGOVD010000045.1 GCA_018060905.1 Minisyncoccota bacterium | reverse complement strand
TCCATCAGTAACAGCAGAAAAAGAATGCAGGTTGGTACCCGCCATAACGACCAGTACCGAGCCCCCCACTCCGAGAGTTATCGCCAGTAAAAATAGGAATAGCCGAATCTTTTTGAAAAATTTATTACCCATACCAAATATACTTCAGTATACCTCATCTCATCGTTATAGAGCTAGTGTACAATCACCCACTTGAGTGCCTGGAGATTGACGGGAGCCTTGGCGATCAAGCGTTGAAATGGATCACGAGGATCAGTAACGATGCGTTCAATCTCCGCGAGTACTGCAGTGTTGGTGACTTGGTAGGCAATGATTCCTCCAACTTCAAAACGTACGTCGCGAGGCAAACGCACCTCGTACTCTCCTCCTCCTCGCCCGATGAGCGTCACCGCAACATCGCTCCCAACTGCGGTACCCGGTGTTGTCCGATCAGCCGCACTAAAGAGTGTGACCGTCGATGACGTTGCTTCAACTCCCGTCACTGTCCCGAGCGCAATAGAGTCAAATGCATATACCGTTTGCCCCACGACGATACCATTCTCTTCACCACCATCGATGACAAATGTATCGTAAAAGCTTCGGTTTGGGAGCGTCAGTACATGAGCAAGCACCCCGATCGGTCGAGGTTCGCGTCCGAGCTCTGCTTTGAGTGCATCATTTTCGTCCATGACTGCTCGAGTAGTCACTCGCTCTGCGTCATAACTCTCAAGTGTCGTCTGAAGCTCATTGATCTTTTTGACCAAGACACGTTTCGGTAGCATCGTATTGATGATAGTTGGTGCAGACGCGAGTGGTTTGTATGCGATAGTTCGCGTGATCACGGTGCGAACAATAAGCGATGCAATGAAAATACCACCAATCACTGCGATGATACGTACAATACTTCGTGTAGTACTTCTTCTTCGTTTTATAGTATTAAAGGATAACATGTTCATCAAGTGGGAGTATGACACTCGCATATTCCTCAAAATTTTCTAAAATAATACCCGTACCACGAGCAACTGCGGAGAGTGGATCTGGGGCAATATGAATCGGTAGTGAAAGTTCGGATTCAAGGAGTGCGGCAAGTCCAGGAAGGAGTGCTCCTCCTCCCGCAAGCACAATACCGCTCTGTAACACATCTGACATCATCTCAGGCGGTGCAGTTTCAAGGACTTCCCGGATACCAGATACGAGAAACCCAACCGGCTGTGTCAGCGCTTCGCGGATGTCACCATCAGTAACCATGAGTGCACGGGGTAGTCCGGTTACGAGATCGCGTCCACGAACTTCAATCTCTTGATACTCAGTCTCAATCGCGCTTCCGAGCTCGAGCTTCACAGCCTCCGCAGTCGGTTCTCCAACGAGAAGCTTGAATTCATCGCGTAGGTATTCGATCACCCGTGCATTGAAATGATCCCCTGCAATACGAAGATTGAGCGAGCGCACGACTCCCCCGAGTGCGATGAGCGCGATATCAGTCGTTCCTCCGCCGATGTCGACAATGAATGTTGCCTTGGGCTCAAGGACAGGTAATCGAACCCCAATCGCTGCAGCCATTGCTTCTTCGACGAGGAAGACTTCACGCGCACCGGCATCAATCGCCGCATCATACACTGCACGCATCTCGACGTTTGTGATACCCGATGGTACACCGATCACCACCCGAGGCCGAAAGAATTTCTTGGAAAGCTTTTCTGCTTTGCGGATGAAATATCCGAGCATTTCCTCTGTCATATCAAAATCAGAAACGACACCTTCGATGAGTGGTCGCACGATCGTGATATGAGTCGGCGTTTTGCCCCACATTGCCTTTGCCTCGTGACCAACAGCGACGATTTGTCCTGTCTTTTGGTTCACTGCAACGATCGACGGTTCGTTGATGATGACACCATGTCCACTAAGATACACGAGTGTGTTGGCAGTACCGAGATCGATACCGATATCATTTGAAAATCTACGGTAAAAAGACTTACCCATGGAGCATTGACAATAATTCTACTGTTGTCACTATACGACCTTCACTCGCTGTACGCTCTTTGATTTCTACACCACCTTTTTCAAGACTGCGATCAGAAACGACAACACGTAGTGGCATACCGAGGAGATCTGCATCGGCAAATTTCTCTCCAGGTGCAACACCTATGCGGTCATCAAAGAGGACTTCGATGCCTTTTTCTTGAAGTTGTGCGTACACTTCTTCAGCTGCAATATGTGTAGCTGTATTCGTCCCGAGGACGAGGAGATGTACGCGAAACGGCGCAATACTCGCAGGCCACACAATACCTTTGTCATCTGCAAACTTTTCTACGACAACGCCCATGACGCGGGTGATACCGATACCATATGAACCGAGATGTACATGTTGTTTCTCGCCTGCTTCGTTCGTAAATGTGAAATCAGTGTCTTCACTTTTCTGTGTACCAAAATTAAATATGTTGCCGACTTCTGCGGTCGCAACTTTTTCGAGCTCATCGCGTGCAATGCCAAGGTCTTTGAGTGTTTCTTCATTCAACACTTCTTCGTTGATTGCAATACCCTTTGCTCGGTGCAGATAAATAGAGTCTTCACCTGCTTCGCAAACTGTTTGGAATTCGTGACTAAACTTGGTAAATGCACCACCTGATGCAAACGTAATGTAGGTATCTGCCCCAATACCGATACGATTATAAATCCGTTCGTATGCTTTGATCGTCGCTTGATAAAAATCTTCGTGTTGCTGTGCGTCAATACTGCATGAGTACAAATCTTTCATCACAAATTCGCGACCACGCATGATACCGCTCTTTGCTCGGAGTTCGTTACGAAGCTTTGTTTGAAATTGATAGACGTTGATCGGCAAATCTTTGTAACTCGTGAGGTATTGCTTGACCATCTCGATGATTGCTTCTTCGTGTGACCAGCCGAAACCAACCTCAGTGTCGTCTTTGAGTTTTGATTTGAACCACATATCGACAACTGCATCGTCCCATCGCCCTGTTGTTTCCCATGTGCTCTTTTTTTGAAGCGACGTCATGATGAGCTCTTGTCCACCAATACTATTCATCTCTTCACGAACGATCCGTTTGATGTTTTCAAGTACTCGAAGTCCGAGTGGTGTATAGACGTACACACCTGCCATGACCTTGTAGATATAGCCAGCCCGGATGAGGAGCTGGGCGTTTTTTGCCACCTCGTCTGAGGGTGCTTCC
>JAGOVD010000044.1 GCA_018060905.1 Minisyncoccota bacterium | reverse complement strand
ATCCTCGAATGTGCAGATCAGACGCTCTATATCGGTGCAACCAATAACCTCACCAAGAGGGTTCAGCAACACAACAGCGCCGTTGCTGGTGCAAAGTATACAAAAGCGCGTCGCCCTGTTGTTCTCAAGTATTCCGAAGTGGTCGATACGTTTGCAGCATCTCGCGCTCGCGAAGCCGAGCTCAAGCGATTATCGCGCAGAGAAAAACTGGCTCTGTTCGTCGACAAAGCAGTCTTATAATACAGGATTATTTTCCCTCTCAACTTGACGGTATGTCAATGCACAAGCACAGTAAAACTATAGGTCCCCGAAGGATGCTATAGTGTATCTACAGGGCAATATGATGGAACACGCTTGAAGCCTTGTTTATTACGCAATTAATTTGAAACCAAAAATAGTATGAAAAAAATACTCGCAACAGGAGGAATGCTCGCGTATATGGTCTGGTTCAACGCTACCGGTAGTGTCTCAGCAGCTGGCGTGCTCCCAGAAATCAACGTAAATGACATTGAAGGACCAAAATATCACCAAAACGCACGACATGAAAAGAACGTCGAAGCAAAGATTGCACGACTTGCTGATAAATTTGGACTCGACGCAGATGATCTCCAAAAAGACTTGAAATCAAGTAAATCAATCAAAGAAATTCTCAAAAAGCATGGCATCACCAAGAACCAGTTTCGAGAGGTTATGGGCAGTAAACGCGCACATACTCGCAATCACCGATAATACCCATGGATACCCTCATACATGCTGACATCTTTTTCTTTGTTTCGACGATATGCTTTGTTGTACTTACCGGTCTCCTGGTCGTTATGTTCACCTATGTGATAGGTATATTGCGACGTATCAGAGCAATCTCTGACAAGATCGGAGACAATGTCGAACATATCAGTGAAGACGCAAGAGACTTCATCAAAGATGTTCGTGAGAGTGGTGTCTACCGGATGTTATTTGGCAAAAAAACAAGAAAAAGTAAATAGTCTTACCGCGAGAAAGGGGGTATACTATAAGTATTATTAAGGGGTTAATGATTTGAATCTCGTATGAAAAAACAAACAAAAGGAAGCATGTCCGCAGGAAAAGTAGCAGCGATTGGTGCAGGTGTTGCAGCGCTTGCGGCGGCATCATATTACTTCTTTGGTCCCGAAGGGCAAAAGCATCGCAAAACTGCAAAGGGGTGGATGCTCAAGATGAAGGCAGAGATCGTCGAGAAAATGGAGAATGCAAAAGAAATGACCCAGTCAACCTATGACACCATCGTTGACACTGTTGCAAAAAAATATCAAAAGAACCCTGAGATCGGTATGATGGTAGATATGCTCAAAAAGCAGTGGCGTGGTATTTCCAAGAGTACGACTGGTGCAAAAAAGACTGTTAAAAAAGCAGTAAAGAAAAGCGCTCCGAAAAAGGTAGCAAAAAAATAGCCCCTTGTGCTATCTGGGGTAAAGCATATACTAGAGATGTTACTCATTAAATAATAATATAAAGAGTCGTCCTATGCTTATAACTATCGCAATCGTACTCATCATTCTCTGGCTTCTCGGTGTTGTTGGTGTATTTGCTATTGGAAATCTTATTCACATTCTCTTGGTCATTGCCGTTGTTATGGTTTTGATCCGAGTGATTCGCGGAGAAAATCCACTCAAATAACAACTACTACCACAAAGCAAATCCTCTTCGGGGGATTTTTGCTTTGTGGTAGTATCTGGGCATGAATCAAGCTGAGCGCGTCTTTATACAGACGGTCAAAAGCCATTACAAAAAATATGGTCGCCACGATTTGCCCTGGCGCGAAACCGCCGATGCATACAAGATTGTGGTGTCTGAAATTATGCTTCAGCAGACGCAGGTGGATCGAGTGATACCCAAATACACTGCATTCCTCAAGAAATTCCCAACGATACAAAAGCTCGCGAAGGCACAACTTGCCGACGTGCTCGCCCTGTGGAGTGGTCTGGGCTACAATCGCCGCGCCAAGTATCTCCACCAGATGGCGCAGGTAGTCATCAGTGAATACAAAGGAAAACTCCCGACAACTATTGAAGGTCTCAAGGCGCTCCCCGGTATCGGTCCGTACACCGCAGGGGCTATATACGCATTTGCATACAACAAACCGGTACCGATGATTGAGACCAATATCCGCACTGTCTACATTCACCATTTCTTCCCTATAAAGAAATCTGTATCAGACAAAGACCTTATGAACGTCATCGAGCAAACACTCGATACGAAACATCCTCGCGAATGGTATTGGGCACTCATGGACTATGGCTCATATCTCAAATCCACGGGCGTCAAAAATAATGCCAAAAGCAAACACTATACCAAACAATCCAAGTTCGAAGGATCGAAGCGCCAGATACGCGGTGCGATCATGCGTGAAGTATTGAAAGGCCCAGCCACAGTACAACACATACTCAAAGTACTCGATCGAACCAAAGAAGAGGTCCAACCTGTGTTCGATGATTTGGCACAAGAAGGATTTATTAAAAAAGAGAAAGGGAAGTATTGGATACTATAAACTTACCTCGAGCTATAAAAGATACACCAAGGAAAATAATAAAATGAAATATCTTAGGTTTATTTACTAAATGTTTTAAATGTATTCCATTCACTATCTTCCTGCATCATAAAATTCAATTTGTACGGGGATAGTTTTTCTTGCAACAAGGATATTTCCTTGTCAAAAAAATCAGGCTTCCACTCACCTGTGTAAAATACGAACTCCCTCATGTTATTCGTAGTCAGTGCCAAGACAAAAACACATTTATTTTCTGTTTCTAGTAATTCAATAAGCTCATCTTCTACTTTTAAAAGTTCGTCAGAATCTTTTTGTTCAGGTAATCCATTTTCTGTTTCTACTTGGAAACCAACAGCAACACCAATTTGATATGGATACTCTGTATGACCAATGGCGTCTTGTAAGTTTCGATATCTTGCCGAGACAATTTTTTCATTGTATTTACCATTTGAAACACCCCAAGTATCTGGATAATCCTTAATATCTTTATATTTTTTCTTAAATAAGTTAAACATACATTTAATTATATCAAAATGGTCGAATCTTTCTAATTAATTCTTCAATCGGAGCGCGTAGAACATTGCACCAAACATGAGAATCGAGAGGGTGATGAAGAGGATCTGCATAGAGCCGAGCCACAAGATGATGGCGCCGAGAAGTGGGGCGATGATGTAGGCGAGTGGGAGCGTCATACGGAGCGTCGAGA
>JAGOVD010000014.1:10977-12221 GCA_018060905.1 Minisyncoccota bacterium | reverse complement strand
TCACCTTCGAGTTTGAGCTCTGGGGTGATTACTGTGTCGAGTTTCGTTTCTTCACCTTTCACAACATCTCTCACATTCAATTCTTCCATAACGATAGTTTTGTACCGTTCTTCAAGATTCCAATCGGTCACGAACAGCTGTGCGAGTGGCTGACGAACCGGAATTCCCTCCTTTTTGCGAAGTGCATTTCCTTGGGCGCATATATCACGCACAATCTGCATTTGATTGATAAGTGGTTCATCCACACCTCCAGCTTCTGGCCACACGCTCAAGTGCACACTTTCTTCGTCCGAATCATTTTTGAGTTTTTGCCACAAATCTTCTGCGGTAAATGGTGCAAATGGTGCGAGAAGTTGTGCGGTTGCTTTGAGTACTTTATAGAGTGTTTGCTTGGAACCCACATCTCCATCCTTGAGTCGATCACGTGATCGGCGTAGATACCACGTCGAGAGATCGTCACAAAACTCACGTATCGCACGGGTCGGACCAAAGAGGTCATATCCATCGAGTCCGCCTGTTATGGTTGCAATGAGTTGGTTGAGTCGTGCAACAATCCACTGATCAAGCACATTGGCACTCTCGGTATATTGCCCTTCAAGTGAAACATCGCGATAGAGTTCGTAAAACGAGTACACATTGCCGAGCAAGTTGAATACTTTGTTGTTGATTTCAGCGATTGATTTCTCATCATAGTTCTTGCTCTCCCCCGGCTGGTTGACTGAGTACATCCAGAAACGAATCGCATCGACACCAAACTTCTCAATCTGCTCAAATGGTTCAACGATATTGCCGATCGATTTCGACATCTTCTTGCCGTCTTTGTCGAGCAAGTGTCCGAGACAAATGACGTTTTTGTACGGCGTACCATGTCCCGTGAGAACTCCGACCGCAAGCAGTGTGTAGAACCACCCGCGTGTCTGATCGACTGCTTCAGAGATGAAGTCTGCAGGATATGCGAGATCATCCTTGTGCTCAAACGGATAGTGATCCTGCGCAAACGGCATTGAACCTGAATCAAACCACACATCCATGACTTCTTTGATGCGATTAAATTGCTTGCCGTCTTTTTCAAGGACAACATCGTCGATGTATGGTCGATGCAGGTCGAGTTCATACTGATCATTGTGTGGCAGTGGGACAAAATCGATCTGACGAATTTCTGCATTGTTGAAATTGCGATACTCTCGTGTCGTTTCAAAAAGCGTGTCGTATGCAAATCCTTTTGCGACGAGCTCCATGGCGCG
>JAGOVD010000014.1:0-10877 GCA_018060905.1 Minisyncoccota bacterium | reverse complement strand
GGCAGTGGTGTCCCCCAGTATCGCTCACGACTGATCGCCCAATCTTTGTCTCCACGGAGCCACTCACCAAATCGTCCGTCGCGAATGTGGTCTGGTTCCCAGTTAATCTTTTCGTTTTCGGCGATCAGTGTTGGCCTGAGTGTTTCCATGCGGAAATACCACGAGTCACGCGCATAATAAATGAGTGGTGTTTTGCATCTCCAGCAATGCGGGTATGAGTGCTCGTACTTTTCTTTTTTGAACAAGAGTCCTCGGTGCGCCAAATCTTTGATGATATCAACAGCGACCTCTTCGTCCTTCACAAATCGCCCTTCAAGGAACCCTGTGCCCTGTATAAAATGCCCTGTCTCATCAACGGTGTGAAACTTCGGTAGTCCAACCTTTGTCCCAAGATCAAAGTCATCTGCTCCATACATAACTGCGGTGTGTACAATACCTGTCCCATCCGTCGTCGTCACAAAGTCTGCTGCATATACTTTGTACGCAGTCGAAAGCGATGTTTTGTCAGTGATTTGCTCTGCAAGATACGGATAGAGTGGTTCGTATTGCATCCCCACCATTTCACTTCCCTTGTGTTCGGCAATGATCTCATATGCATCTGTGAGAATACTTAGTCGCTCTTTTGCAAGAACGAGTACTTCATCTCCTATCTTTGCTTCGACATAGTCGATGTCTGCCCCAACTGCAAGCGCGACATTGCCGGGCAATGTCCACGGTGTCGTCGTCCATGCGAGGAAGTAGCCGTTCTCAACACCGACGATTTTAAACTTCGCAGTAACGGACAGGTCTTTATCCATTTGATATTCCTGTGCGAGCTCGTGCGTCGAAAGGCCGGTGCCACATCGTGGACACCAAGGCACAACGCGATAGTCTTTGTAGAGCAAACCTTTTTCGTCGACTTGACCAACAATGTTCCAGAGGCTCTCCATGTAGTTTGCATTGAATGTGTAGTACGCATTCTTTTTGTCTACCCAGTAGCCGATACGATCTGAGAATGTTTCCCAATCCTTGATGTAGGTAAATACCGAGTCCTTACATTCTTTGTTGAACGCCGCAATACCATAGGTCTCGATGTCTTTTTTGGATTGGAGTCCCAATTTCTTTTCGATTTGGAGCTCAACCGGAAGTCCGTGCGTATCCCATCCTGCGCGACGTGGCACATGGTATCCCTGCATCGTCTTGTACCGAGGGATCACGTCCTTGAATGCGCGTGCTTCGAGGTGATGGAGCGCTGGCTTTGCATTGGCGGTCGGCGGCCCTTCATAAAAAACGTACTCGCCTTTCGTCGCAGGTTTGTCTACGGTCTTTTGGAAAATCCCCTTCTCTTCCCAAAATGCCAAAACAGCCTCCTCACGGAGTGCCTGTAGTGATTTTTCCTTATTTTGCCCTTCCATAGAAGGGATTTTAGCACAAAAAGACTTATAAAAAAGTTTCCCCGCTTTGGCTATAAATGCGGATTTGTTTTGTTGAGAACTGCGCGGTCTGCCTCTACCATGTTGATTACCTTTTCGATGAGGCGCTTTGGATCGTCGTCAAAGATAACTTTGTCTGCAGGGCGGTTGCCCTTGGCGATCATGTCCTTGATCTGCTCTGCCATGGTCCATGGACCTTCGAGTACGCCGAGTGGTTTGCCATCTTCGAACGCAATGGTGAACTCATGGATCGTCCCGATACGTCCACAGCCGATGATGATTGCATCACAACTGCGCGTGAAGAGAAGATCTCGCCCCGGGAAACCAAAGCCGGTGTAAATGATGAGGTCCATGTAGTCGAGTGGGAGTCGGTATCCTTCGACGTGATCTTTTTCACTTTGTGCCGGAGAAAGTCCGATTGAAATACCATTTGCATCTTTGGCTCCCATACATGCCCAGAGCGGAAAACCAGTCGTCGCGCCCGTGATGAGGATACCACCTTGTCTCACGACTTCTCTCCCGAGGTCTTTTGCCTTATCCAACGCATTGAGTCCACAGTGCCCTGTCTCGGCGGCACCAGAGACACCAATCTTGATCTTGATGTGGCCATGCTTAGTATTGTTTTCCATCGGGCCGTTGTAGCAAACGTATTGATTTGTAGGTGTATTTGTTTCGGGCATCTTTATAACTTTCTAACTTTCTACTTTATGAACTTACTTGCAGTCCAATTCTACCACATCACCTTCTTCGGGTGCGTATGCTTCCACACCGAGATAGTCGCGCAATCGCTGTGTGAGGAACAACGAACTCTTTGGTTCCCCCATGGCGACGTATACTTTCTTGAGAGAATCAGCGAAGCTTTCGACAAACTCAATGAGGTGGTCCGAGTCTTTGTGACCAGAATATCCATCGATGAAAACGATGTGTGCACGCACCGGCACCGTCTGTCCGTTGATGTGCACTTCTTTTGCACCATCTTGGATCATGCGCCCCATTGTGCCGAGCGACTGGTACCCCGTGAGGAGAAGTGTGTTGTTTGGATTTGGGAGATAGTTTGCTTCATGATGAAGGACGCGACCGCCGTTACTCATCCCTGACCCCGCAATGACAATCTTTGGGTTGGTTGAATGTAAAATTTCTTTGGATTCTTCGGTGAGGAGTGTGGACTTGAGTCCAGGGAAATTAAAGATGTCGTTCCCTTCTTTGATAATCTTGCGCGCAAAGTCATTGAAATACTGCGGATACTTGTCGTAAATCTTGGTCAAGCGAATACCGAGCGGTGAATCAAAAAATATAGGCATCTGTGGTACACGGTCATGCTCGACGAGTTGGTCAATCTCAAAGAGAAGTTCTTGAGAGCGTTCGAGTGAAAACGTCGGGATGACGAGGGTGCCCTTGCGCTTGAAGTTATCCTCAATGGTTGCCTCCAGTCGCTCACGACGAACAGCACGCTCAGTATGGTTGCGATCTCCATAGACAGATTCCATGAGGAGGTAGTCGACGTTTTTCAATGGTTCAGTATCGCGAAGGAGTGGTGATGGTGAGTTTCCAAGATCTCCCGTAAAGACGATCTTTTTGTTGTTGTAGATGAGTTCGAGCATCCCTGAGCCGAGCACATGTCCCGAATCCCGATACCGGAAAACGAAAGGTCCAATAGCGAGGTCTTGGTGGTAGTCGATGACTTTCCAGCTCTGAAAGACCTTTTCGAGAATTGCAGGACTGTATATATCTTTGAGTGCGGTGTTGTCAGAATGTCCGAGAATGTTGGCAGTATCTTCGAGCATGAGCTCGGTGATGTCCTTGGTCGGTATCGTCGAATAAATCACCCCCTTGAATCCGTCATGAAAAAGCTTGGGAATACGACCGATGTGGTCAATGTGTGCGTGGGTTATGAAAAGATAGTCAATCGTGCTCGCATCATAGATGAAGGGATCCCAGTTTTTGTCATCAGCCATCTTGGTCCCCTGGTTGAGTCCACAGTCAACGAGGAATTTGATACCTTCGCCTTCGACGAGGAAGTTTGCACCAGTCACACTCCCGGTGCCACCTGCAAAAGTGAGTTTCAATGTATACGGCTTCGAAGTTGTGTCAGACATTACTTTCTATTGTACCGTTTATTCAACAGAATCACAAAAAATGCACCGATAGATCCGCCGAACATGTCACAAATGAGATCAGAAATAGAGTCTGAGATATTGGCGAGCTGTACACTCTTGATATAAAACTGCACGATATACTCATAGTATTCCCAAATGAGTCCAATGATGAATACAAACAAACTTATTGTGATAAATAGCTCCATCGATCGCAACCCTTTGAGTCGCGGGAAGAGAAATGCCGTCCCCACTAGCGCAGTAAAGACTCCGCCGATGGTATGCATGAACATATCAAACCATGGTATGGAGACATACCAATAAAAAACCACCG
Organism: Minisyncoccota bacterium; assembly: GCA_018060905.1. Lineage (GTDB taxonomy): Bacteria > Patescibacteriota > Minisyncoccia > Phycocordibacterales > UBA9973 > UBA4124. Next base: position 7,038 of record JAGOVD010000014.1, on the reverse strand, counting down.
CCATCGCGTTCAGTACAAAGAGTCCAATCCCCACAACAGCAGCCAGCGCAATCAATCGACGATACATATAGAGAAGTATGCCATACAATATAGAAAAATCCCCTCATCGGGGAGTTTTCTTACGGCTATTTAGAAAATAGTACCTTAGCGTTAAAGCCAGGTGGGACACGCGGGGCAAAATGATATCTCAGTACGCATATAAAACGGCACCATGATGTCGAGTTGCCCACGACGGTTTCCCAAAAAGATCTGTTCTAAGTACTATTTTTAAATAGCCGTACTTTCATTATAGTATCCCTGCCCTCCTACACAAGATAGACAGTGACGAAATCCAGTGTTCAGTATATCGAGACGAGACAACGAAACCTCTTTACAGCAAGTCGCTATTTCTTGAGGTGTGATTGCTTACGCTGGGTGAACTTTTCGTGCACAGTCTCGTATTCAAAGAGTTCGCTTTCTGAGAACCAGTGCGCAATTTCTGCCTTTGCCTCATTCGCATTTCCTGATGCATGAATAAGATTGGTAATGGCAAGACCTTCACCATCGGCATGCCCATAACTGAGGTGCGCATAGTCTCCTCTGATCGTTCCAGGAAGAGCACCTTTTGGTTCAGTAGCGCCAACCATTTTACGGATTAAGCTTGCCGCCTCGACACCCTCAAGCACGCAGGCAATCACAGGACTTTCACTCATCATTTCAAGTGTTGCATCAAATATTTTTTGACCGTGACGAGTAACCATCGTACCAATGGTTTCGTAATGGTGAAAATAATGATCTCGATCTGGTCTAATCATCTTCACCCCAACAATCTTGAGTCCTGCTCGCTCGAAACGAGAGAGGATTTCGCCCACCACACCTCGCTGTACAGCATCGGGCTTAAAAATAATCAAACTTTGTTCTTCTTTTTTATGAATCATATGCCCCCTATCGTACAGGAAATAAAAAAAGCCGCAAATGGTGAGTTTGCGGTTTTGGATGGACTACATTTTAATAAAAGTAAGTTCTGCTGAATTATACAGTTGGTACCCTCTAACAATTTCGCCACATAATATTCTGTGACGTAAAAGATTAAAGGCAGAATCAGGGTCTTTGGCAATTGTTTCCAATTGAGGAATTTCAGTCGCACCATTGGAAAGATGTGCGTTATAAAACCATTCCATGTTATCCAGGTCACCTTTTCTTCTCCCTATACCAATTCTTAGCGAAAGCGATAACTGTTTCCAGATTGCGCTCTCGTAGTCTTCAATGGAATGAAGATCGGATCGTAGCACTTCTGGTTGTCCCAGTGTATGAAACTGAAGCAGTCCTACTTTGTCGAATGTGCCTTCAAGATTAGGGCAAACATGAGCATGTGACCAATCATATCCCCCACCCTGGTATCTTTGTTCATAGTTTCCAACATGGATATCTCCCGAGACTACATGGACAGGTTTAACATCGGTGACTAATTCAGGATTAGTATACGTAATTACGTCCTTTGATCCACAGAGCGGACAGTCTATTTTTTTCATTTGTCATAGTTTTTCCTGATACTACAAGAAAAATTATTAATGTCAAATACGCACCTTTTTTTACATCCTCTCCGGTACTTCTATTCCGAGCATCCAAAGGCCGTTGGTGAGAGTTTGGCGTGTTGCCGCGACGATGGCGAGACGGTAGGCAGTAGCAGTCGTGTTCTCGTCGATGATCTTGCCTTGGCCATACCAGGAGTTGAATGCTTGGGCGAGTTCGAGGAGGTACCCAACGAGGTGGTGCGGCGCCCACTCTGCCTGTGCGGTGGCAACGACTTCGGGAAGACGAGCAATGAGGCGCTCAAGGAGCTCAGTACCCGATACTGGAGTAGTGGTGTCAGGAGCGATGCCTTGCGCTTTCCCTTTCTCAATGAGCGATCCCGCTCGCACTGCCGTGTACTGGAGGTATGGCCCACTATCTCCTTCAAACGAAAGTGACGTGTCGGGATCAAAGTTGATGTCCTTGCCCGCTGCAGTGCGAAGTATTGCGAACTTGATCGCTGCAATACCGATGACTTCTGCAACTTCAGTTGTCACGTCAGGATTCTTTTCTTTCACTTCATCGATGACGGTTGCGAGTACTTCTTCGACGAGCGGTACTCCTCCGAGACGTGATGACATCTTTTGTCCTTTGAATGACATGCGTCCATGAAATCGGTGCAGAGATTTGTCTGCCCAGGTGCTATTTATTTTTGCCGCAGCATCGAGGACAACTTGGAAGTGCGAAACCTGCTGTGCATCGGTAATGAATATGGAGAGATCAGGATTGTACGTTTTGAATTTCAAATCCAGGAGTCCAATATCTTTGGCCTCATAGGTCGGGTTACCCTGACTATTTATAAAAACAGCAGTGTTGATATCTTTGCGAGATTCTTCTGGTATATACACAATTGCACCTTCGCTTTCGGTGAATACCTTGGGTGTGTTTTCCTTTACAATACGAGTCCCATCAATCCCTGCTTCACTCTCATATATATAGGAATCAAAATGTGAGCCGAGCCCTGCGACAATTTTTTCAAAGTAGTCGATGTTGATCTTTTTGCATGCATTAAAAAGTGTGAGCTCAGGAGAAGACTTACCTGCATAGAGATTATCAGCGATTTCTTTTACTCGAACTTGAATCGAAGGATCGTCCTCGTACCGCTTCGTCCCCTCAACATACGCATCCCCGAGTACTGCAACATCGGTTGGCACAAAGTCTGCTCCATACTTTTCAAGGAGTATGAATATTGCCTTGGCAACACCGAGCGATATATCTGAAGGGAATGACATCGTGGAGACCTGTGCGCCAGATGATTTGGCGAGTCGGGTGATACTTTCGCCGATGGTGTTGTTCATGAGGTGACCGATATGGAATGGCTTGAAGAGGTTGGGAGATGAATGCTCAACCAATATTTTTTTGTCGGCATACACGTCAGTACTTCCCCATTCTTTGCTTTGTGTATCCTCCAATCCTTTTACAAATACATCGCGTGCAAGTGTGAAGTTGATAAATCCAGGACCTGCAATTGAAATAGTGTCGATGGTGTCGCCTTTGTGTTCATTCAAATACGCCACGAGTTGCTCAGCGATTTCTTTTGGTCCGCCAGCTGGCGGATTTGCCAAGTGCTTTGCGACAACAAGTGCAGCATTGGTCGCATAGTCGCCATGTGACATGTCCTTGGGATGCTCAATCACAAATGAGACCTCGCCAATACCAAAAAGCTCACTAAGCGCTTCGGTGACCAACTTCTCGAGGTAGTTCTTCATGACAAAACTATACCAGAAATACCTCAACTGGCGAGCTTTTGACTTTTACCGCCTGGGGCGTACTATGAGGGAAATTTAAAAATATGAATAAAACAAAAGAAATTAACGAACAGTTCTATACCTTGATCAAGGCGGGAGAATCTGGGGAGATACCATTTGAACACCTCGTTCTCAGGTGGATATCTTTTTGCATTGACCTTATTACCAAAGAAGGAGTTCGGGCAAGCGACGCTACACACAGCTACGAAGTCTTTGGAGGACATGCGACATGGAATGACAACGAGAGAATCATTCCATCACTCGGGGCTTCGTTTGAACGGGTATGTCAGGAACATACCGATGCATCCAAAATAATGAGGAGCTTGGCGGATCTCACGTATTTCTTTGAGCTGTTTATGCGATTCAAAGATCCTAACGTACGCTTGTACAAACTGACCAAAACAGCGATGGGTGATTTTTTTACCTATGCGCACTATGGCCAGGGTAAGGTACGTGAATTTCTTCTCAATATAACTGATGAACAGTTCGCCGTACTTGAAACACAAACAGTGAAGGAGTCAGGGTTTGAGTACTTCAACAAGGAGAGTGTTTTGAAGTTTTTTAAAGAAGATCTTTTAGAAAAACACAAAACCCCAGCTGCAATAATCGCTCAGATCCAGGGGTACCAATCTGTATTTCCTGACAAAGAGATGATGTACGGCTGGATGCTTGAAAAACACACGGAGATCATAACCGAAGATCTTGTTGCGTATTGGGTAAAAACCAAATCGGCAACTATCTCTCGGGAGATTTTTAAAAGGCCAGATGCTGAACTTCCTGAAACCTGGCTAATCGCTAAGCAAAACTCAGTTATGACTGCGTAAACAGTCTATCCCCGCCAACATGACGGGGATATTTTAATAAGATTTGACCTTTCCCGGGGATTTGAGTAGTCTAAACCCAGAATAACATTTTTCATTCTTAAACAAAAGAATATGCAACAGTATTTGCAATTACTCAGACACATCATAGGGACCGGCGATGATAAAGCAGATCGTACCGGTACCGGCACTCGAAGCGTTTTTGGATACCAGATGCGTTTCAATTTGGCTGATGGATTTCCATTGGTAACCACTAAAAAGGTTCATATGAAAAGCATTATTTACGAGCTCTTGTGGTTCCTCAAAGGTGAGACCAATATCGCCTACCTCAAAGAACACAGTGTAAAAATTTGGGATGAATGGGCTGATGCAGATGGTAACCTCGGACCAGTCTACGGTAAACAATGGCGTAGTTGGGAAGGCGCAGACGGCGTTGAGATTGATCAGGTTACTGATCTCATCAAACAACTCAAAACCAATCCTGACAGCAGGCGCATGATCATCAGCGCATGGAATGTAGCCGATCTTCCCAAAATGAAGCTTATGCCCTGCCACTGCCTTTTTCAGTTCTATACCTCGGCACCAGATGCGCGTGGTAGGAGGAAACTCAGCTGTCAGCTCTACCAGCGTAGTGCTGATGTATTTCTCGGTGTGCCATTCAACATCGCTTCCTATGCACTCTTCACATTGATGATTGCTCAGGTATGCGACATGGATCCTGGAGACTTTGTTCATTCATTTGGGGATGTACATTTGTACAGCAACCATTTTGAACAAGCAAACCTTCAGCTCACCCGGACACCATTTGCCCTACCTCAAATGAAGATTAATCCTGAAGTAAAAGATATCTTTAGTTTCAAATACGAGGATTTCGAACTTCTAAATTATGAATCTCATCCCGGTATTAAAGCGCCAGTCGCAGTATAGCGAAACACTAAAAACCCCATGCATATTTTAAAATATGCATGGGGTTATTTTTTTATCTGCAGGGCACAGTCGTGAAAAGCAACGTGGTTGAATATATGATCTCTGATGTCCATAATCGTTCTATACTCAAGTGAAACCATTTCTTGCAAGATTTTGACATCTGCGTTAAGCACATCATACGACTGCGGATTGGATTTCTGCTCGCATGTAATCAAGAAAATATCGTGCTCTCTCAGTATGCCTCGTAAGTTCTCGTCCGCCCCTGGTGCATACGTCGTATCGACGATGAGGGTGTGAGCGCTTTTGAGAAATGCATCACTTTTTGGATAGGCCCATGCAATTTGTGTGAAATCTCCTCGTACCGGAATCATGATGGTATCGACTTCAAACCATGGATATTTTTTGAACTCATTTTTCAAGTGCTCAATGTCTCTTTTGTGACTGTCTAGTACAAAGAAAAGATGTGTAGCAAAATAGATAGATATTTTCATGTGCAAGTGTTTTATTTCTCGCGATACTACGCTTCTCCCCCAAAAAGTCAAACACCCCGCAGTGCGGGGTGTTTTCCTGAAATGAGTTTTTGAAAATGAATTATCCAACTACTTCGATACCAGCACTTCGTGCTGAGCCTTCGACGATTTTCATCGCGGCGTCGATATCGTTGGCATTAAGGTCTGGCATCTTGCGTTCCGCAATCGCACGAACTTGATCTCGGGTAAGCTTCCCTACTTTTGACGTACGAGCCTTGCTCGAACCCTTTTCGATACCAGCTGCCTTGAAGATGAGTGATGTCATCGTCGGCTCTGTAACACGGAAATCATAGGTACGATCATCATACACATCGATTTTGACTCCAAGTGTCTCACCGCGCTTGTCTGCAGTTGCCGCATTGAACTTCTGAACGAAATCCCCAATGTTGACTCCAGCTTGACCGAGTGCGGGACCAAGTGGTGGCGCAGGAGTAGCCATGCCACCCATGGCTCTGATTTTGATCTTTTTTGTAATGTTTTTTGCCATATAAATAAAGGTTGTATTGCTAATGTAGAAGCATAGCGTAACCCGCCTACTATAGCAGAAACAAGGATTTTGTAAACAAAAAGGCTCCGATGTATCGGAGCCTCTATTCTGAGTCATATATTAATTTACACACACCACCAACGGCCCTTTATCACGATATTCCCTCACGACAATTTTAGAAGGGTTGAGTAATATAACTTCGTCGATATCAGCATCGATAAACTCAGCTTTACTTACCTGAAGTGTTATTTCACGTACACGCCCGAATGGGAGCTGTGTATCCCCCGCAAAGAATGGGCAAAAAGATCTGCAAACAAAATAGAACTCCCCGGCAAGATCATACCGCTGTACGATAGTTGCGTATGGTACAAAGGCATATTTCGAAAAAAATTTTAGCGTTATCATATAATGATTTTTCCCTACATTACAACAAACCCTTGCTTTTGGCAAGGGTTTGGGTATTTTGAGAAATTAGAGCTTCTTGATCTGCAGGAAGTCGAGCTCGACTGGTGTCTCGCGACCGAAGAGTGAGACAAAGACTTTGACCTTGCCACGCTCTGAGTCGACTTCGGATACGCGACCTTCGAGTTCTTTGAACGGGCCGTCGTTGATGATGATCGTCTCCCCTACTTCGAGATCGATCGTGTGCTTGGTGACCGTCTCATCATTCATTTGTCCAAGGAGGTAATCGATCTCTTTTTGTGTGAGTGGCACTGGAGTAACCCCTGCCCCCACAAACCCCGTCACGCGAGGTGTGTTGCGAACGACAAACCATGAGTCGTCATCAACAATCATATCCACGAGGATGTACCCCGGATATACCTTCTCTTCTACTTCAACACGTTTACCTCCTTTGATCTTGATCTTTTTTTCAGTTGGGACAACGACACTAAATATCTTTTCCTGCATACCGAGACTATCGATACGCTGACGGAGGTTACGGAGCACTGCGTTTTCATATCCTGAATAAGTGT
>JAGOVD010000013.1 GCA_018060905.1 Minisyncoccota bacterium | reverse complement strand
GATGAACATTTTGAATTATTTGCAAGTGTTGAGTTACTACATGTTTTTGCACTTATCCATGACGATATTATGGACAATGGGACGACACGGCACGGAGTCATGTGTGCTCAGCGATTTTTTGCAAAACAGTACGGAGGTGACCGAATCGGGGAAGGACTTGCAACACTCTTGGGCGATCTCGTGTATCAGTGGAGCTATGAAAGTATGTTTTCCTATACCCGGAGCCATCCCAGACACGCAGGAGAACTCATTGATACATTCGCCCAACTAATCCGAGAAGTGATTCATGGACAAATGCTCGATGTCCTCTCTCCAGTGCAGGCAGCTCTTTCAGAAGATCTCATCATACAGAAGATGTATCTCAAAACTGCGCGGTACTCATTTGTCCAACCGATGCGACTTGGATATATTGCGGGAGGTACGATTGACCAACACAGTGCTTTTACAGAAATATATGGCCGTGCACTTGGGCTCATGTTCCAACTTCAAGATGATCTTCTTGATGTGACAGAGGGGCATGATAAATCATCATTTCTCGATGTCGAAACCAACCAGCAGACCCTCTTGTCTTGGTATATGCGTACCAGGGTTACCCCTGATACAGCTGGTGCCTTTGCGGGATATCTTGGGAGAGCACTTACCGCAGATGACCGTCATCAGGTTGCGCAGATCCTTGAGCATAGTGGTGCTCGAGCATATGTACTGTCTGAAATAGATCGGTATTATCAGGAAGCACTTTCAAGTGCTGTGAGTCCGTGTTGGATCGAGATTGCAACTATAGTTGCGCAACGTAAAAAATAACACCTATGACCGAACTTCTTGTTGCCGCACAATCAATCATCAAGCGTTATGGCACCGGGTATTACCGTGCGACATTTTTATTTCCTCGAGAGATTCGAGAGGCGACGTGGACCTACTACACATTTGTACGATTACCCGATGAGATTGTTGATGGGCAAGCAGTTACGGATCGCGAACAAAAGCTCGCTGTATGGATACAAGAGTGGAGCGATGTCGCCTCTGGGACAAAAGTATCAGACAATGACGCACTCCATGCATTCAAACGCGTGACGGATGAATACCACATACCTCTCGAGTACTCACTCTCATTTCTGAAGTCAATGCAGCAAGATCTCACTGTCTCTCGATATGCGACATATAAAGAACTTCAGGAATATATGTACGGATCAGCGGTTGTCGTTGGGTACACTATGAGCCATATTATTGGTTTTACTGATGGGGCACTCCCATATGCAAAAGCGCTCGGTGAAGCGTTTCAGATGACGAACTTCCTTCGTGATATCAAAGATGATTATGATGCGAGGGGTCGGATATATATTCCACAAGAAGATATGGATCGGTTTGGAGTAACTGAGGCGCATATTCTAAATGGTGTTGTTGATGATGCATGGCAATCGCTCATGAAATTTGAAATAGCACGAACACGAGCGCTGTATGAAAGAGGGGTCGCGGGTATTGCACTGCTTCACCCAAGAGGGAGACGGGCTGTCTATGCCGCAGCGCTCATATACAGAGAGATTCTCGATCAGATAGAGAAATCTAACTACGAGAGTTTCTCGCATCGTATTGTCGTCAGTCCATTTCGTAAGACCGTGCTATTATTGAAGGCACTATGGAAAAGAAATCTGTAATTATAATCGGAGCCGGTATTGGGGGACTAGCACTCGCAGGGATGCTGGGCAAAAAGGGGTATCAAGTAACGATTGTTGAAAAAAATGAGATGACTGGTGGGCGAGCGCGTATTTTCACTGATCAAGGGTTTATGTTTGATATGGGGCCAAGCTGGTACATGATGCCGGACGTGTTTGAACATTTCTTTAGTGTCGTAGGAGAAGATATCAACGAATATTACAGACTTGAAAAGCTTAGTCCTTCGTATCAAATCACACTCAAAAGCGACGGTAAAAGCTACAAATTTTATGCCGATATGGAGAAGAACAAAGCGCTCTTTGAGAGTATTGAACCGGGCGCTGGGCAAGTACTCGAAGACTTTTTAAATGAGACGAAATGGCAGTACGAGCTCTCCAAGGCAGAGTTCATGTACAAAAACTACAACTCGATCCGTGACTTCATGACACTGCGCGTGATGCGCCAAGGTGCCAAGCTCCCACTTTTCAAAAAGCAAAAACAGATTATTAATAAAAAATTTAAAAGCGAAATTTTACGAAAAGCACTCCAGTATCAAACCGTCCTTCTTGGAACTGCACCAGGAGACACACCGGGTATCTATACCCTTATGAACTACGTCGATCTCGTCCTTGGTGAATGGTACCCAGACGGTGGTATCCGTGCGGTACCACAGTCGCTCGAAGCAATTGCCCGCAAGTATGGTGCAGTGATTAAACTCAACGCACCGGTGCAACAGATCGTTGTCGAGAACGATGTCGCAAAAGGGGTGCTCCTTGAAAATGGAGAAACAATCTATGCAGACATGATTGTCTCCAATGCAGACGTGCACCATACTGACACACGACTCCTGCCGTCTGAGTACCAGACCAAATCAGACAAGTATTGGGACTCACGCGTCCTTGCACCAAGTGCTTTTATCTTGTATCTCGGAGTCAAAGGCAAACTTCCGCAGATGGAGCATCACAACTTGCTCTTTACCAAAAACTGGGAAGAAGGCTTTGATCAAATTTTTAAAAAACCAGAATGGCCACACGATCCTTCGATGTATGTCTGCGTGCCGAGCAAAACCGATGCAAGTATTGCACCAGCGGATCATGAAAACCTCTTTGTCTTGGTGCCGATCGCATCAGGGCTCGACTATGACGACACATTTGCACAGACGTATGGTGACAAAGTTCTCGCAGAGATTGCACAGTACTACAACATACCCGATCTCACCGAACGTATCGTTGTGCGCCACCACTACAGTGTCAAAGACTTTGTCGCAGACTACAATGCGTTCAAAGGTACCGCACTTGGGCTTGCGCATACGCTCGGACAAACTGCGATTTTCAGACCCAACAACATCCATCCCACAATCAAAAACATGTACTACGTCGGCGCAGGGACGAACCCGGGCATCGGTATGCCGATCTGTCTCATCTCTGCCGAGCTTGCCTATAAGCGTATCGAAAATATCACACATCCATTTCCGCTAGAGAAAATTTAGAAAATATTCTTCGCAAAGAGTTCCATGGAAACTGCAGCACCGATGAGTGTATTGATGAGAGGGAAGTAGGTATAGAGTTTAAAGAGTGCTTCGTCGGTAGTTGCTTTGGTAGAGCGCCACATGAAGTATGAGAAGGTGACGGCACCGATAATACTTGCAATCGGGATGATATCGCGTACGAGGAATGCCGCGAGGATATAGAGAAACCAGCAGAGGTAGATCGTCCGTTTGGCGCCGATTATGATGGCGATGGTTTTGAGGTTCGCCATGAAGTCTGCTTTGATGTCAGGGACGGCGCTATACGCGTGCATCGCGACTGCCCAACACATACCAGCGATGACGCCAATAGTAGGGAAATGCGTGCCACCTGCAAGGTAGTAGCCAAACACACCTGTTGCAACATAGTGTCCTGCTGAGAAGAGTGAGTCGAGCACGGGGCGGACCTTTGCGCGGATTGGGTATGCAGAATACATACTCGCAAAAAATATGAATGCGACAAATGACGCAATAAGAGGAGTTGTAAATGGTACGAAAAAGAAAAAGGGGACATTGGTGAAGATAATCCATGTCCAGAGCGCGCGACTTTTCTCAGGGCCGACGAGTGCTTCGTACGCCCCATCACCCTTTTTGGGATTCAGCTTGTCGGTCTCATAGTCAAAGATATCGTTGATACCGTAGATGAGGATGTTGGCAGGAATCAGAAAATAGAGCGCAAACACCCAGTATCGCCAGTCAGAGAAAAAGGAGAATCCCTGGAGTGCTGCGACGGTACCGACGAGCCCAAAGGTCGCTGCTTCGTAGAGCCAGAAACGAGGACGAGAGATACGCAGTACTTCACGAAATGTCATAGGTGTACTATAGCATTTTGTAATAAAAAAACCGCAGATTTCTGCGGTTTGTAGTTCGTTAATTAATTTATCAATCTTCTTCTTGCGGGGATAGATCGTCTTCGATTTCTTCTCCTTCTCGTAATAATTTCTTTTCCAAGGCCTCCTTCTGCAGTTCTTCCATAAAGATTGACCAGGACGTTACCCACCATTTCTTTTTACGCAGCTTTTCTTTCAATACCGAAGCTTTTACTTTGGAAACAGACGAGTCTGTAATGTTGGTTGTTGTGGTTTCTTCTTCTGTTTCTGATACATCAGAAATGGTATTAATTTTTATAACAGCAAAATCTTTGCGGTCGCCAAGTTTTGAAAGAAATTCATAACTTGGCTTGGTAATAGTATTGACTGTTAGTAATGTTTTACTAACATCGTTTACTGCGCTTATTACCTGGGTTTCTGTTGCCTCAGATGTTTCCTCGTTAATACTGAGAGAACTATCGCAGTCCAAGCTAATGATTTCATTTAACAGCTCGAAATCATTACCTCCAATCAAAAACATTTCTTTGGTGTGGGGAGTGTCCCCGTTCCCATTTTCGATAGTGAGCTGGATGATCATTCTTTTTTCCTGGTACATTTCAGCTGATTCATTATAAATACTCAGGAATTCTGTACTTTGATCTACGTCAACAATAACAATTTCCTTTTTAAGGTCTTGCATTAATTCGCTCGACATCCTCTTTCTCCGTAGTCCGATAGTGTGTTCAACCTGTTTCGGATACAGTGTCTGGATTTCTTCGCGGACATCTTTGGTGACGATATCCCCGGAGATAAGCTGGAGTTCAGGGGTACCAATTTTTAAGCGATTTACGAGTTTGTTCACATCTCCTGATGCGAAAATGGTAATATTTTTTCTCATATTATTTTTTTTAATGAGGTGAAGTTTTTCTTGATATTACATCAAAAATAATTCTTGTCAATATTCTCCTGTGGTATAAAAACCCCGCTACATGCGGGGTTCGGCTTGCCATACGATACTAGCTGTCAAGACATGGATAACGCCATTAAGGAAAAGTGCTATAAAAAATATATCAGGCGGAGTTACTGTACACAGATAAAATACAAATATACAAAATAAATAACAGGTACACAGCGTATCGAGGGGTACTTTTCTTGTACGGAATCGAGCGATGATGTAGACCGTGACACAAAGAAACATGACGAACGCCACTGAGAACACAATGAGTGAGTCGATTGGTAGTTTGGTCCACCAATCATCTCGTGGACTAAACTTGTTTGGCATATATTTTTTCTTGTATCGTACGTGATGCAGTATTTCTGTCAAATTAAAAACCCCGCTACATGCGGGGCTTACTATCTTCGTTTATACAGGTATAACCCTTTGTTTGTTCTCAGTACCCGAAGTGAATCTGGGTGATGAATGACAATATTGAACGCGTCTTCTTTTACGGGAGAGGGTGGTTGTAAAACCAGGACTGCTATTGGTGTTGTAACTATTGCACTAACACCAAGAAATGATAAAACAATCAGAAATGGGACTGAAAAATTTTTCATGGCGGTATAGTTTTTACGTATGGTACTATGCTATCCATGCAACGTCAAAATCTCGAAAAAGCAAAGAAGATCTGGGTAGCCATAGGGCCGATCTTGCTCAAGCGGTACCAGCGCAATGAGACGTTCCTCGACTATCAGAATCCGTGGCAACTCTCAGTCGCTGTCACACTCTCTGCACAGACGACGGACGATATGGTCAACAAAGTGACGCCAGGATTGTTTAAAAAATATCCTACACCAGAAAAATTGGCGAAGGGGAATATTCAAGATATCGAAAAGCTCGTGAGCAAGCTCGGCTTCTATCGAGTGAAAGCAAAGTACATCAAAGCTGCAGCAGATGTCGTTGTGAAGGAGTTCAAAGGCGTCATTCCTCACGATCCTGATCTCATCCAAAAGATGCCGGGCATTGGTCGCAAGGGTGCAATCGCTGTCATCTCCAATGCATATCCCAAATACGCCAACATCGGCATACCAGTCGACACGCATGTCATACGGTTTGTAAAACGATTTGGGCTCACCAAGGCAACTGACCCGTCCAAGATTGAGCAAGACCTCTTGCAAATCATTCCGAAAAAAGATTGGAAACGCGCCGGCTACGCGATCAAAGAATACGGCCGCAAAGAAGGTAAGGCGAGGGGGTATAAATCGGAAGAGGATCCGTTGGTCAAAATTTTGGAAAAATAAAATTCCTTAAGTTTTACCTAAGGAATTATAAGTTTTTTTAAATTAAATCTTTAAGAGCATCACTTTTAATATCGGCAACCCACTCATCCATTTTCTCTTTTGGGTAAGATTCGTCCTCAAGGCAGGAATCATACCAGTTGTTCAGTAACTCGTTGACCCTTTCTTTGGGTAACTGTTTTTTTCCTGTTGTAATATAGATTAGCTCAAGAAATAATTTACCTGATTTTTCAGATTTGAACACCGGTTCAAGTTGAACATTCACTTTTTTCATAAAACTAAGTTTTCTGTTATACTACGCCATATTTATGATTCGTCAAGATTTCGACAAGCTCAAATTCCCAGAGGTGCCGGGGGTGTATTTCTTCAAAGACTCTGGTGGCAAGGTGCTCTACATCGGCAAGGCAACGAGCTTGCGTGATCGCGTGCGCAGTTATTTCGCGTCTGATGTCATCAAGACGCGCGGTGCACACATCGTCGACATGGTATTCAAAGCCGAGACTGTCACGCATCAAGAAACGATGAATGCACTCGAAGCACTCATCCTCGAAGCGAACCTCATCAAGAAACACAAGCCGTACTACAACACCAAGGAGAAGGATGACAAAAGCTTCAACTGCGTTGCAATTACCAAAGAAATCTATCCACGCGTTGTACTTGTGCGACAGAAAGATATCAACACCAAAGACAAGACTGTCGTACTCCAGCGCAAGGCAGGCACGGTGAAATACGACACGGTGTACGGACCGTTCCCAAAAGGATCTGCAATCAAAGAAGCGCTCTATCTCTTGCGACGTATTTTCCCATTTCGCGACCTTGCATCGTCCAAACCTGACAATGCGACATTCTACCGACAGATTGGACTCGCACCCGACACATCTTCTATCGAGGCAGCAAAAAAATACAAAGAAACGATCACACGACTCAAACTCATTTTGGGTGGCAAACTCCGCACTCTCATTGCAAACTTGAAGCGCGACATGATGCGCGTTGCCAAAGCAGAGAAGTTTGAAGAAGCAGGGGAATTGAAACAAAAAGTATTTGCACTCGAGCATATCCAGGATGTCTCGCTCATCAAGCGTGATCTCATTTCAAATACCGGGCCCACATTTCGTATCGAAGCCTATGATATCGCGCACCTATCGGGCAAACAGATGGTCGGCGCCATGGTTGTGGTCGAGGATGCCACTAGTAAAAAAAGTGAGTATCGCAAATTCATCGTCAAAGGATTCGACAAAGCCAACGACGCTGGCGCACTACGCGAAGTCCTCGTCCGTCGTCTCGCACATACTGAGTGGGTATATCCGAATGCAATAGTTGTCGATGGTAACATCATCCAAATAAATGCTGCAAAAAAAGTATTGCAAGATCTACAACTCGATATTCCTATTATTGCTGTGACCAAGGACGATCGGCACCGTGCCAAGTCTATCTCTGGCGACAAGCAACTCATCGAGGGTCACAAATACGCGATTCTTCTTGCCAATGCCGAGTCACATCGCTTTGCATTGTCATTCCACACCGCACGAAGAAAGAAAGCAATGCTATAATATCTGCATGCAAAAAATCGGAGTACTGCGCGGTGGACCAGGGGACGAATATTTTCTCTCGCTTGAAAGTGGTGCGCGTATTATGCATGCACTCAAAAATGAGGGGTATGACGTACTTGATATGCTCATCGATCGCCAGGGTATTCTCCATATCAAAGGTATCCCGGCATCGATCGACCAAGTGCCGGCCCATGTCGACATGGTATGGAATGCACTCCACGGTGAAGGCGGAGAAGATGGCAAGATCCAGTCCATGCTCGATAGTCTTGGTATTCCATATAGTGGCTCTGGTGTCCTCGCGTCTGCGATGACCGCCAACAAACTCACGGCCAAAGACCGTGCTCGAGAGCTTGGTATCAAAACACCCGAATCTATCCTCGTCATGCCCGAAGGCAACGAGTCTGTGTCTGAAATCACGCAAAATATCTATAAGCGCATGTCACCGCCGTGGGTACTGAAGCCGCTTGCGGGAGGAGCATCGATCAATACATATTTTGCATTCACACCACTTGAACTCTCGCAATTTGTCGAAGAAAGTGTGTCACACGGACAGGCATTTATCGTGGAGCAGTACATTGATGGACGAGAAGCATCAGTAGGGGTGATCGACAATTTTCGCGGACAAGAAAAATACGTACTCCCTGTTGTTGAAATCAAAAGTGCAACCCGTGGGGTACTGACCCAGGATGCTCGTCAGACAGATGAGCATGCAGTCGTCGGCGGGAGCTTCAAAAGCGATGAGCGGGAGATGCTCAGCAAACTCGGTCGCGACCTCCATGCACATTTAGGTGTTAAGGATTTTTCACAGTCCGAGTTTATCGTCGACAAGCACGGCAAGATTTGGTATCTCGAAACCGATACGTCGCCACACATGGGGGAGCACAATGCATTTGTCAAAGCGCTCAAACATGTAGGGAGCTCACTCGAAGAATTTGTGAAATCAGTTGTAGGTAGAAAATAGTTATTCCTCTTCCTTTTTCTTGTGAGCTGCTTCGCGTAGTTTTTCGGCCATTCCTTCGAGAATATCTGCTTCGCCTTCCTCAATAGCACCAGCATCTATTTCTTCTTGCCCTTTATCTATTTTTTCATCAGCATCATCCTCGGTACTAAAGAGTCCATCAAAAAACCGAAATAACGGCGCATATAGTTCCTCAAGCTGAAGTGATCGTGTATTCATATACCTATAGTATACTCCTAGTATGGAACCAAACAAAAAAATCACACCACTATTTTTCTTTTTGTCATTCGGCACCGTTGTAGCACTGATTGTCAGTGTGTCGGCATTTCTAAATCTCGCATTTGAGACGCTCAACCATGCGCTCCCTGATATTCTCACTGACACATACCAGTATGGGTACATGAACTATAGCTACGAAGGTGTTCGTAGTGCGCTTGCTCTCCTCATTATCATTTTCCCTATATACCTTATCCTCGAGCATTTCTGGTCTAAGCAGTCTCGCGGTGCGGATCTCTCTATGTGGAATGCAATACTTCGTAAGTGGGCAATCTATCTCGTCCTCTTTCTTGCAAGCATCACTATCATCACCGATCTCGTCATCCTTGTGCAGTACTTTGTATCAGGAGAGATTACGACCCGATTTGTATTAAAAGTTGCACTAACACTTCTTGTTGCGGGCAAGGTTGGATACTACTATATCCGAGTACTTCGTGGCACTGTATCGCAGCTCTGGAGGAATCTCTACGCGATTGGATCAAGCATCCTCGTTATTGTTGCAATCATTTGGAGCTTTAGTGTGATCGGCTCTCCTGCATCTCAGCGACAGCTTCGTATCGACCAGCGCCGTATCGAAGACCTCCAATCTATCCAGTGGCAGGTGATCAATTATTGGCAACAAAAAGAGAAACTACCCGAAAGCTTGGCACAGTTCAATGATCCGATTGCAAACTATATGACCCCTCGTGATCCTGAATTCCAAAAAGGCAAAGTATATGAATACAAAAAAGTAGGGGACAAGTCATTTGAACTCTGTGCAACATTCAGCCTCCCTATGCCCGAAGGCTGGGTACCAGGTGGATCTGGCGGTGGTGTATATCCGATGACCGCAACTCGCGATATCGCAGTTTCATCTATGCCGTATCCTGGCGGAGCAGGTGAGAGTTGGGATCATGAAGCAGGACGTACCTGCTTCACTCGCACCATCGACCCGGACCTCTATCCTCCATATCCGAAAGAAAAGATGTAATAAAAAGCCCTTCTATCTGAAGGGCTTTTTATTTGCTAAATAAGTGTTTTTGTGGAAAAATCGTTATACATGAAAGCCTATGACCACAAGGATATAGAAACCAAATGGCAGAAAGAGTGGGAGACTAATGGCACCTATACAGTATCGGATACTGTAGCAGGAAAGGACAATTTTTATGAGCTCGTAGAGTTTACCTATCCATCCGGCAATCTCCATGTTGGACATTGGTATGCATATGCAGTGCCGGATATTCACGCACGCTACAAACGGATGCAAGGACTCAACGTACTCTACCCGATTGGTTTTGATGCATTTGGCCTGCCTGCAGAAAATGCTGCGATAAAGCTCGGTGCTGATCCAAAGATTTGGACATATGAACAGATGGACACGATGCGTGTGCAACTTCGAAGTATGGGCGCAATGTTTGATTGGAATCGTGAAGTTGTCTCGTGTAGTCCTGAATACTACAAGTGGACACAGTGGATGTTCAATCAATTTCTTAAACATGATCTGGTATACCGAGCGGTCACGCAAGTAAACTGGTGCCCGAAAGACCAGACAATTCTCGCGAACGAACAAGTTGTCGATGGAAAGTGTGAACGCTGTGGTACTGAGGTGGTTCAACGAGAGCAGCCACAGTGGATGCTGCGTATCACGAAGTATGCCGACCGATTGATTGATGATCTCGATACGCTTGAATGGCCACATGCAATCAAAGAATCTCAGAAAAACTGGATTGGGCGAAGTGAGGGGAGTGAAATTATATTTAAACTTTCAACTGGAGATGACGTGAAGGTATTTACAACGAGAGCAGACACGTTATTTGGAGTCACGTATGTAGTACTTGCTCCAGAACATTCTCTTGTTCAAAAAATTATTTCAAATCTTGGGAATAAAGATGAGATTTTGTCATATATAGATGCAACCAAGAAAAAACTTGAGCTTGAGCGTCAACAATCAAAGGATAAAACAGGTGTGCAGCTTAAAGGTGTTACCGCTATAAATCCTGTCAACGGTGAGGAGGTGCCGGTATGGATCGCAGATTACGTACTTGCAGGATATGGCACCGGGGCAGTCATGGCAGTACCACAACACGATGATCGGGATCGAGAATTTGCGGCAACATACAATCTACCCGTTGTTGATCGAGAGCTTGTAGACAAAGAAGAAATTACAAAAAAGGTTGGTGGGAAATTAGTCAGCACCTATCGTCTCCGCGATTGGGGTATTTCTCGTCAGCGGTATTGGGGTACACCAATACCGATCGTATATGACCCAGAAGGGAAGGCACACCCAGTGCCCGATGAACATTTGCCATGGATATTACCAACTGACGTCGATCACACTCCCGATGGGACGTCTCCCCTTGCACGAAGTACAGAGCTTTTGGAGCGCACCGAGTCTATATTTGGTAAAGGATGGAAACCTGAAGTAGAAACCATGGACACATTTGTAGATTCGACGTGGTACTTCTATCGGTATTTGGATAACAAAAACGATTCTGCATTTGCGGCGCCTGAAAAAATGAACGCATGGATGCCAATTGATCTCTACATGGGCGGGGCAGAACATACGACGATGCATGTACTGTACTCACGATTTTGGACCAAGGCTCTCAAAGACATTGGTTTGGTCAATGATACCGAAGCATTCACCGTACGGCGCAACCGCGGACTGATCCTCGGTCCCGATGGTAACAAAATGTCCAAATCGAAAGGGAATGTCATTAACCCCGATGAAATCGTGGAACGACTTGGTGCTGATACCGTACGCATGTACTTGGCTTTCATGGGTCCGTATGGAGTGACGACGAACTACCCCTGGGACCCGAATGGTGTTGTTGGAGTGCGACGATTTCTCGAGCGTGTGTGGAAGCTCAAAGAAAAAATTGGCGACAGCAAAGTAACACCACAGCTCCACAAGGCAATCAAAAAAATGACGGATGATATTGATGAGTTCAAATTCAACACGGCGATTTCTGCAATGATGATTTTGATTAATGAATGGGAAAAATTTGATCGTATTCTTGAGCTCGAATATAAAACACTTCTCCGGCTCCTCGCCCCATTTGCGCCACACATGACCGAAGAGTTATGGCATGAGCTTGGAGAGACATCCTCAGTACATTTGAGTGAGTGGCCAAAGGTAGACCCTGCACTATTGGTAGATGACGTGGTCACGATTGGAGTGCAAATCAACGGCAAGGTTCGTGATGAACTTACGATCGCAGTATCTGCAACCAAAGAAGACATACAGACTGCCGCACTCGCTCTCTCACGTATCAAGGAATATATAGAAGGGAAGTCGATCAAGACCGTCATCGTTGTTCCGGGGCGGATTATCAACATTGTTGTCATATAGCACTGATGCCGTAGATGCGGTATCATAT
>JAGOVD010000012.1 GCA_018060905.1 Minisyncoccota bacterium | reverse complement strand
AAGAAGCGCAAGAAGGATGGCAAAACCGTCTCTCTCAGACACCGCTAATCAAAGCAAATATAGACCTCCGAGGTCTATATTTTTGGTTTGAGGTGCAGTATACTACTGGTAATGGGAACTGAGGAAAATTATTTTCATATTTTTAACCGCGGTGTCGATAAACGCAGTATCTTCGAAGACGAGCATGACGTATATCGTTTTTTGACAAGCATACAGGAATTTAATACGGACACACCTGTTGGTGGCCTGTATGTCGCATCACTCCAGAAAAACAAGAAATCAGAATCTGTAAAGAATCCGATTGTAAGTATCGCGGCGTATTGTTTAAACAAGAATCACTTTCATCTGTTACTCAAACCGCTTACGGCAAAGGGAGGATCGCTTTTCATGCAACGCCTGTGTGCAGGATATACCAAATACTATAACGAAAAATACAATCGATCAGGTGTATTGTTTCAAGGAAAACATAAAAGAGTTCTTATTGAAACAAATGAACAACTACTACATGTCAGCGCATATGTATCAGTAAATGATCGAGCCCACCCTGGTCTCAATCCAAAATGGTTTTCAAAAATTCCATTTTCGAGTTATGGAGAATATAGTGGCACAGCAATAAAGAACCCACTCTGTGAAAAGAAAATAATCCTGGATCAATACGCTTCGAACAGGGAATACTGTAATTTTGTTGAGTCTTCATTGATTGGAATTCTTGAAAGTAAGAAACGTTCCAAAGACCTCGATTCACTCCATTTAGAATGATATAGACCTCCGAGGTCTATATTTCTTTTTGGGGGAGATATGTTAAAATATAGGTATATGAGTAAGGATTATTACGAAACATTGGGTGTCCAAAAGGGTGCGTCAAAGGATGAGATCAAAAAGGCCTTCCACAAGATGGCGCATAAATACCATCCCGACAAAAGTCATGGCGACGAAGCCAAGTTCAAAGAAGTGAACGAAGCGTATCAAGTGCTCTCTGACGATCAGAAACGTGCGCAGTACGACCAGTTTGGTTCTGCAGGCCCACAAATGGGTGGCGGTTACGATGCGGGTGGTTTCGGAGGTTTCGATTTCAACGGATTTGGCCAAGGGCAAGGCGGGTTCGAGTTTGATCTCGGTGACATGTTCGGCGATATATTTGGTGGTGGACGCCGACAAAAGCAACGTCGAGGCAATGATCTCCAGACCAACATCACTATCGATTTCAAAGATGCGATATTTGGTGTCGAACGCGAGCTCCATATCAAGAAGCCTTCGACCTGTACGACATGTAAAGGCAACGGTGCAAAGCCAGGTACTGAGCTTCATACATGTAGTCACTGTAACGGCAAGGGGCAAGTGCGCAACATTCAGCGCACGATCCTCGGCTCTATTGCGACCAATCAAATCTGTGACAAATGTCACGGCGTCGGCAAAATTCCAAAGGAGGTTTGTGGTACCTGTCATGGCAAAGGTGTCGTCAACGAATCTCGCACCATCAAGCTCACTATCCCTGCAGGTATTCAACACGGCGAGACACTTCGTCTCGGCGGTATGGGAGAGGCGATCACCGGTGGTACGTCGGGCGACCTCTATGTCCATGTCTCAGTGACTCCGCACAAGACTATCAATCGTGACAGGCAAGACCTGTACATGACGCTTCCGATCAAGCTCACCGATGCACTTCTCGGGGCAACCTATGCAGTCGAGACCCTCGACGGTATGGAGCAAGTCGTTATCCCGACCGGTACCAAAGTGGGGGACATGATCACGCTCAAACACAAAGGTGTGCCTATGAGTAGCTCCAAGCGTGGCAACTTCATCATCAAGCTCAACATCAAACTCCCCGAAAAACTGTCCAAGCATGCAAAGGAAGTGATTGAGGAATTGAAGAAAGAGGGGATCTGAGTTAGTTAGTAGTGGTCAGGTAGTAGATAGTAGGGAAAAGAGCCTTTAGAAATATAGGCTTTTTCTATTGACTTTCTAAAGAATCTGTGATATTATAAATAGGTAAAAATTCTTTAATATAAAACTTTATAGAGATGAAAAAAATACTATTTCTTTTCGCACTAACTTTTTCTGTTATTGTAGCCTTTACTCAACCATTTTTCGAAAAGACAAGAACAATGAATGCTGCCGGGTTACAACTATATGTTGTGAGTCCATCTGATCTTGGTTATGAGAAAAATATGATTGCCGCAACCTACGACGACATAATTACGCAAGCATCATCAAAAGGATACCGCCCATGCCCCGAATATATAACGAATAAATTATTTGAAACATTCTCTGATGGCATGACCGGCAGAGAATCCTCGTCATTCAAATGGCTTAAGGTGGTCACTCCTTCTGGAATATACACTATTGGTAAAAATGAAAACGGGAAATTTATGGATAGATCTTCTCGAAATACTTTTCATGTATTCCTAAGCCATTCACATGCATGTTGGGTATTCATTAAGTAACAGCTAGTATTCAGTGCAACCGCCTTACCAATATCACTATTGGTAAGGCTTTTTTTATTGACAAAATCTATATAATATGCTATTATATAGATAGTTCTTAAACAATTAAAAAATAAATTATGGACAATAAGAAAATTTTTGCATGTTATTTTTCTGCAACGGTAGTGGGATTTTTCATTTTCCTTGGAACAAAAAACTTTTACATTGCTGCTGCAACACTCATCTTTGTTGGTGCGGTATTTACGTATCTTGCCAGCATACATGAAATTTTAACCAGATAATGAAAACAATTCAGGCCTCCCAATCGGGGGCTTTTTTATTACCCCAATTTGATAATTTTTTATAGACTACCCACTACTACCTACTTACTGTATACTGACCTGATATGGCATCCATTCCAGAACTGCGGGACGAACGACTGAAAAAGAAGGCGATATTGGAGGACAAGGGCATCAATCCTTATCCTGCGACTACGAACCGCACTGATCAAATCGATGTATTCATTGATCGGTTTTCTCTGTATGAAAATGGTAAGGATGCTATCACGCTCGCAGGACGCATCATGAGCAAGCGCGGACAAGGCGGGCTCGCATTTGCAGATATTTTTGATGGCACGGGTACGATGCAACTCTTCCTCAAATCCGATGAAATGGACGCTGCTGCATACGAACTATGGAACGAAACAACTGACGTTGGAGACTTCGTCGAAGCGACCGGTATCGCATACACAACCAAACGCGGAGAAAAGGCGCTCTTTGTATCTGGTTGGAACATGCTCGCCAAATCTTTGCTCCCACTGCCTGAGAAATGGCATGGCATCACTGATGACGACGAACGCTATCGCAAACGATACCTCGACATTCTCACCGACCCTGAGCTTCGAGAAATGTTTAATAAAAAGGCAAAGTTTTGGGAAGTGACCCGCAATTTCATGAAAGACTCTGGATTTATGGAAGTCGAGACACCAACACTCGAGGTGACGACCGGTGGAGCCGAAGCCAATCCGTTCAAAACGATGCACAAGGACTTTGCCCTCGATGTGTTTCTCCGTATTTCCGTCGGAGAGCTCTGGCAAAAGCGTCTCATGGCAGCAGGATTCCCCAAGACCTTTGAGATCGGTCGCGTGTACCGCAACGAAGGTTCGAGCCCTGATCACCTCCAAGAATTCACCAACATGGAGTTCTATTGGGGCTACGCTGACTATGAGGCGGGGATGAAACTTGTCGAACAACTCTATCGCAAGATTGCCGAAGACGTGTTTGGTACGACGACATTTACAACACGGGGTCACACATTTGATCTCAATCAGGACTGGGTGCGTATCGACTACGTCGCCGAGATCCAAAAGCAAACAGGTATCAACGTCCTCGATGCATCAGAATCTGATATGAAGGCGAAGCTCGATCAGCTTGGAGTGAAGTACACGGGTGAAAACAAAGAACGCCTCACTGACACACTTTGGAAGTATTGTCGCAAGAGCATTGCAGGCCCGGCATTCCTCGTCCGTATCCCCAAGCTCGTCTCACCGCTTGCAAAGAGTTGTGCCGATGATCCTCGAGTGACGGAGCGATTCCAAGTACTCATTGCAGGGAGCGAAGTAGGGAACGGATTTTCAGAACTCAATGATCCAGTGGATCAACGTGCACGATTTGATCTCCAGCAGTCAATGATAGATAGAGGGGATGATGAAGCAATGATGCCTGAATGGGAATTCGTCGAGATGCTCGAACACGGCATGCCACCAACGTGTGGCTTTGGATTTGGCGAGCGATTCTTTGCCTTCCTCGTCGACAAACCACTTCGCGAGACGCAACTCTTTCCACTTTTGAAACCGAGAGAGTAATATATACTAATAACTTATGGAAACAATAAATTTTGGAGAGCACATGATGTTGGATTGCTATGGTGCTGATCCAGAGATACTTAACTCAAAAGAGGAGGTGCTACGTATACTAAACGATTTACCAGAAAAACTCGGTATGCACAAACTTGCAGAACCAGTTGTCTACTATGCAGAAGGAAACGGAGACAAAGATCCGGGCGGGTGGAGCGGCTTTGTGGTTATCATGGAGAGCCACATTAGTATTCATACATTTGTAGGAAGGCATTTCGTAAGTGCCGATGTTTACACATGCAGAAATGGTATGGATCAAAACTTCATCACTTCATATTTTAAAGATGTGTTTAAGGCAAACGATATCGAAGTAAACTTTGTTAAAAGAGGAACAAGGTATCCCTCTGTCGATATGTAATTTATATGTGGATTACATTAACAATTTCTGCAGTAATCCTCTGGTCTTTTGTTAATATCGCGGATAACTACCTCGTAGAAAGAAATAAAAAGTTTGGACATCCGATTGGTGCACTCGTTATCTTCTCAAGCCTTTTTGGGTTTATTGCGGCACTTGGTATGTTTCTGGCCATTAAAGGCTCATTTGTACTACCTGTCAAAGATATCGGAATCCTTCTTGTTGCGGGACTTTGCAACGTATCATGGATCATTTTCTACCTCAAGGCGCTTCCCGACGAAGATGTCTCGACTGTGATCCCATGGTTCTTAACATCTCCATTTTTTGGATATGTTCTCGGGTACTTTATCCTAGGTGAAAACTTGAGCCAGCAACAATTAATGGGTGGGGCTATTATTCTTGTGGGAGGACTACTTCTTTCTATTAAGCGCGATGAAAATGCAAACTACGCGTTTCGATGGAAACTCATCCGAAACATGACTATTGCCTCACTTCTGGCCGCTCTCTGGGGAATCCTCTTTAAATTTGTAGGAAGAGAAAGCGGGTTTTGGGTGTCATCATTCTGGGAACATATTGGTCTAGGAATCGGTGGGTTAATGATCATCTTCTTTGTTCCTGCGTATCGTAAAGGATTTTCAGGGATTATGAAGTCAGATGGTAGACAGGTACTGAGTATTAGTTTTTTCTCAGAGACTGCCACGATCATAGGTAACCTTTTCGCCAACTATGCAATCCTTCTTGTTCCGGTATCCGCAGTGCTACTACTTGAAGTAGTGCAGCCAGCAATAGTTTTCGTCCTTGGTATTTTCTGTACAGTATTTCTACCAAAAATTCTCACAGAGGATATTTCTTGGAAAAACTTACTACAAAAGGGGGTATCAATAGCAATAATGATCGCTGGGGCCGTATTATTAACCTAAAGAAGTGATGTCGTCGTGCTTATTGCGCGACGACATTTTTTATTGTATAATGATGTCGCACTATGATTCCCAAATTTCCTCAATTTAAAAAGCTCGAAATTTCCGACAAAAAGGAGATCGAGCGCATTACAAAAGATTTTCCACCATACTCTGATTTCAACTTCATCAGCATGTGGTCATGGAACACTCGAAACAAAATCCGCGTCAGTAAGCTCAATGATAATATTGTTGTTCAATTTTCTGATTATATTACCAACGACATCTTCCTCTCGTTTATTGGTAAAAACAAGGTGATTGAAACAGCGTTTGAATTGCTCCTTTTTTCAAAAAAACACCATCAAAAAAATTTCTTAAAACTAATCCCCGAAGAGCTTTCATTGTATTTTAAATTTAGACATAGTCCATTTACTGTTTCTTCTGACAGGGATGATGCTGATTACATGTACCTCAGCGAACATCTTGCATCGATGCAAGACTGGAGAAATAATACAAAGGCAAAAACACTTCGTAAAACAATACAAACATTTCCTAAGTATAAAGTTGTTGTAAAACCTCTCAAAGATACAAACAAAAAAGCATACCTCTCAATGTTTCATAAATGGTCAATCCGTAAACATGATAATCATGCGTATGAACTCAATGAGTACAAAGCGTTTCAACGCTTCCTCAAGCTTGCAGATACATCAACAATTGCGATATGCGTATACGTAAAAAACCAACTTGCGGGATTTTCTATGTACGAAAAGATAAATAAACGTTACGCAATTGCACATTTTTCGAAAGCTGATATACAAGATTACCCAGGTATATACGACATTCTCAATTGGGAAGAAGGTAGGGTACTCCACAAAAAAAATATTAAATTTCTCAACTGGGAGCAAGACCTTGGGATCTCTGGGCTACGGTATGCAAAAGAAAAGTATCGCCCATTATTTCTACTTAAAAAAATAATGGTTACATTGCCATAAAAATAGGGTATACTGCTACTTGTCATGCGACGAATCGCGAAAATATTGATAATCTTTTTTATACTTATAAGTATATGGGCAACCTACCATAAAACGGTTATCCAAAAAAACTTTTCTATTACAAATATAGAGGGCGAAGAGTGATACATCTATGCTATTTTCTCAGTACAACCAACTACTCTGTGGCACTGAAATACCAAAGGTTTTAGGGCTTTTTGATTTCTCAACAGCGCCCAAATTACTCTTCTATTCGTATATCCCGATTGCGTTTTTATCACTCTTTATTGGATTTTTTATTTATAAAAAAGATAGCCACTCATTGAAGTCAAAACTTTTATTTTCCATGACAGGGTTTTTCTTTTTGTGGGTAATAGATATTTTAGTGCAATGGGTTGCTTCTTATCACACGACACTGATGTTCGCATGGGAGCTCACTGCGCTCTTTGAGGTAGGATTTTTCTTGAGTGCGCTATATTTTGCCTACGTGTTTGCATATAAAAAAGACCTCCCGCTGTGGGCAAAGATAATAATCATCTCTTCATGGACGGCTACAGCTATCCTGCTGCCGACAGCCTATAACGTCGCATCGTATGACGTGACAAATTGTGAAGGTGTAGTAGGGAAGTTATGGAGTGTCATTTATGCAATTGAACCGTTCATTATCGCCCTTATTTCTTTTTTGAGTATTCGTGCATATCGAAAAGAACCCTCTGCTGCTTATAAAAAACAAATTAGATTATTTAGTATTGGAATTATTATTCTATTGACAACATTTTTTGTTTCAAACTTTTATGGAGAATTGACAGGGGTGTATGAGTTTAACCTTTGGGGTCCGGCCGGCGTATTTATTTTCTTTGTACTTCTAGGGTACCTCGTTGTGAGATATCATACATTCAACATCAAACTCTTTGGAACACAGGCATTGGTACTATTAACTTCAATATTGATTGGCGCAAAATTTTTCTATAATACAAGCGCGACAGATCTAACCTTAAACACAATAACCCTTATATTCTTCTTAGTAAGCGGGATCTTTCTTATTCGATCTGTTAAGGTTGAAATACAACAGAAGAATCGCCTACAGGATCTTGCCAACCAGCTTGAGCAATCAAACATTAACATCCAGGGGGCAAATGAGAAGCTGAAGAGTTTGGACAAGCTGAAGACGGAGTTCTTGTCGCTCGCGTCTCATCAGTTGCGCAGTCCTCTGACTGCTATCAAGGGCTACTCATCCATGCTTATCGAAGAATCATACGGCAAACTCAACGACAAGATCGATGAACCAATCAAACGCATCTATACCTCAGCCCAAGGGCTCGTGAACATCGTCGAAGACCTCCTGAACGTGTCCAAGATTGAGCAGGGTGGGATGAAGTATGAGTTCATGCCGACCGATCTCGCCACTATCGTAAAAAACCTCTTCAATGAAATGCAGATACCTGCACAGAGCAAGGATCTCAAGTTTACACTCAACATGCCGAACCATGACAAGTTCATGGTCAACGCTGATCCGACCAAGATCAAACAGGTCTTCCTCAACCTCACCGACAACAGTATTAAATACACACCGCAAGGAGGGACAGTCACTATTTCGCTTACCCGTGAAGGGGAGACTATCGTCTTTGCAGTCACAGACAACGGTGTTGGTATCTCACCTGAAACACGCGCTAAACTCTTTGAGAAATTCTCTCGCGGCGAAGGCGGCAAGATGAACACTGGTGGTTCAGGTTTGGGGCTCTATCTAGCGAAGCAGATTGCTATCGCACACAAAGGCGACGTGATCATCGAAAGTGAAGGACTCGGCAAAGGCTCCACCTTCAAAGTGGCGCTTCCCGCAGTGGGCGCGCACGTGACCGAAGGAACGATGCCAAGCTAATAGCTAACCAAATCGAGGCGAATAGTGTTATTTCTGGAGAACTGCCGACGCGAAGCTAGTTTTCGGAAGAAATAATACTGTCCGATGAGATTTGGTTATTGGAGTACTGTCCCTTCAGGAGTATCGAGGACGTCATAGCCAAATGTTTCGAGCTGAGCACGGATTTTATCTGAGAGAGCGTAGTCTTTGTTGGCACGTGCTTCATCGCGCTTCTGTGCAATGGCGAGGACTTCGGGGGTGATGACGATCTTGGCAACACGGGCAAGGTCGAGTCCGAGGACAGTATCAAAGACGAGGAGTGTTGCCCATTTGTCTTTGTTCTCAATGGCACTATCATTTAACAACTCCCAGACAACGGCGAGCGCTTTGGCCGTATTGACATCGTCACTCAATGCCTCGATGAAGGCATCTCGATACGTACCTACGACATCTCCGACAAAGGGCTGCTTTGCCACAAATTTCTGAAGCTTCTTGAGTGCTATATCGGCAGTTTCAAGAGTTTCCCAAGTGAAGTTGAGTGGTTTGCGATAACTTGTCTGCATGAACATGAGACGTACGGCGAGTGGATTGATTTTGCGCGCAAGTATGTCGTCTAGTTTATAAAAATTGTTGAGGCTCTTTGACATTTTGACTCCATCGACCGTGAGGAAGTCATGGTGTACCCAGTAGCGAACAAAGGGGTGGCCGGTCGCACATTCGCTCTGTGCGATTTCATTTTCATGGTGAACGGGGATATGATCGATACCACCGGTATGAATATCAATCGTCTCACCGAGGTAGTGCATGCTCATCGCAGAGCACTCGATGTGCCAACCAGGAAAGCCATCACCCCATGGAGATGCCCAGTACATCGCATGATCGGCAAATTTGCCGACGCGTTTGAACCAGAGCGCAAAATCAGCAGGATGATGCTTGTCCGGATCAGTGACGACATCATCGCGCGCCCCGATTTCTTTTTGTTCAAGTTTCTGCCCTGATAGCTCCCCATACGCTGGGTCTTTGGCTACGTCAAAATAAATCGCTTGTGACGTCTCGTACGCGAAGCCTTTTGCGATGAGCTGTTCGACGAGGGCAACCATCTGTGGTACATGAGTCGTCGCTCTCGGCTCAATCGTCGGTGCGAGGACATTGACTGCCTGCATACTCGTATGAAAATAGTCGGTATACAACTCGGCGATATCCCACACTGACTTGCCCTCCACTGATGCTTTCTTTTCAAACTTGTCGTCACCTTCGTCGCTATCATTGGTGAGATGTCCGACGTCGGTGATGTTCATGACGTGCTTGACCTTGTAGCCGAGGAGTGTGAGTGTTCGTCGTAGGATGTCGTCTCCGATATATTTGCGCAGATGCCCGATATGTGTGTAGTCGTAGACCGTCGGTCCGCACGCATACATAGTCACTATAGGTGCATTGAGTGGAACAAATTCCTCAATTGATCTTGATGCCGTATTGTAGAGATGAAGTGACATGGGATTGAAAGGTTAGAGCCATCGGTTAAGCTTAAAAAATGTAAACATGGTTGCAGAGGTTAGTACCATGGCACCAATGACAAAAAAGAAGTCGGTATGGGTTTGGATAAAGAGGATACTTTCGCTCGTATTCATTCCAAAAATACCCGTCACGAGCATCAATGGGAATGTCACAAACGAGAGTATGGTGAAGCGCTTCATGATAGTGTTTTGCTTTGTCGAAAGGAGAGAGTCGTTGGTGCGTTGGAGCTCAGCAATCGTATCATTGTTACTTTCGACGATAGAATGGACTTTGTTAAATTCCGCAATGATCATTTCCGCGTAGTAACTGTACTCTTTGCCAAAAATTCGTTCGCTCGACTCTTTGTAGGAAACAAGAATGTTTTGATGAAATCGGAGTGTTCGTTTAAAATCAAGGAGTTTCCTATGTACTATAGAGAGTGTTTTGACCATATACTCTTCGGTACCTCGAAAGAGATTGATTTCTAAGGTATCAAGGGTGTGCGTCATAGTATCGAGTTTGTGAAGTATATGTCGATATGTCTCGCGCATCATTTCCGCGAACAAAAAACCTGCGTGTGTGCTATGACTTCTGTGGGTGAATTCCTTTTCAAAAAAGGTTGCTATCTTTTCGATAGAATGTATTTTCTCGTAATGAATAGTAATAATAAAATCCTTTGCAATAATGAAATCAATCTCTTGATCAGTACTCCGGTCTTCGTTTTGAGAGGATGGTGGCAGATGGAGAATAAGATAGAGTAAATTGTCATACACATCTACTTGGGAATGAAGAGTACTTGTCAGCATATCTTCAGCAAGAACCTCAGGAATCTGGTATTCATGCATAATGTGAGCAATCTCTTCTTTTGAAGGGGATTCGATATCGACCCATGTCAATCCATGCGCGCTGTAGCGTGAAATCATACCCATTATTGTACCATTATTTTATAGGGGCAAGAAGGAAATATGCCCCCAAAAAGCGTGCCTGGCACGGACTTGCATACGAACGAGAAATAAGTATACTATGTTCCTATTATGGCAGTCGCAAAAACTACAGCTAAAAAGGCCGTCGCGAAAAAAGCTCCTACAAAGGTAGCGGCAAAGAAGCCTGTTTCTGATGAATTTGCAGTGATCCTCACGGGTGGCAAGCAGTACCAGGTATCCGTTGGCGATGTCGTCACAATCGAAAAGATGAAAGAAGAGCACAAGAAAGGCGATATCATCACCTTCGACAAAGTGCTCCTCGTCGACAATGGTTCTGATACGACTATTGGTACTCCACACATCGATGGTGCAACCGTAACTGGGGAAGTCACCGTCGTCGGCCGTGCACAGAAAGTGACCGTCATCAAATACAAACAAAAGTCTCGCTACTTCAAGAAAAACGGCCACCGCCAGCCCTACCTTAAAGTTTCAATCACCGCAATCAAATAAAA
The DNA here is from genome assembly GCA_018060905.1 of Minisyncoccota bacterium. GTDB lineage: Bacteria > Patescibacteriota > Minisyncoccia > Phycocordibacterales > UBA9973 > UBA4124. Next base: position 1,839 of record JAGOVD010000012.1, on the reverse strand, counting down.
TTCCTCCACATCGGAGGTTTTTTTATTCTCTTTTTTTCAAAGACGCATTCAGTGACATTGCGTCGGCGTATTCGAGTTCGGCGCCAGCAGAGAGGCCGCGGCCGAGACTTGAGAGTCTGAGCGTTGGCACAACCGGAGCAATCATTTCGCGGAGGACTTGGTCGGTATGTTCACCATTAGGTGTGAGCGGGAAGGCGAGAATGACTTCGTTGAGTCCAGTATCCTTCTTGACTCGCTCTACGAGAAGGGCAGTATTGGTACTCGCTATCGTTGCCTTTTGGATGATAGGGATCAATCCACCGAGCACAAAGAATAGTCCTCGATAATCTGTCCGGTCAAATGAGTCGATGTCCTGACTCTTCTCGACAACGACGAGTGTGGATTGGTCACGGCGATCATCACTACAGACACTGCACATACCGACACTCCCTTCATAAATGCGCATGCACCTCGTACAGGTATGTGCTTGTCCGCGCGCTTCCAGAAGCGCCTTGGCAAGCGTTGCGACGTAGTGCTCGGGTTGGGTGAGGATAAAATAGGCAAACCGATGTGCCTGCCGTGTACCGATACCCGGAAATTTGAGGAAAAGTTGTGCGAGTCGTTCGAGTTCTTGTTGCATATAGAGCGATTAAAAGTCGTCAAACGATGTTGCCTTTGGAGCGCCGATACCCGCATGAGATTTATCCATAGTGAGGAACGATGTCGTCTTGCCGTCAAACATGAGCTGTACCGATCCGACTGCACCATTTCGGTGCTTTTCGATCAAGATGTCAGTAATGTTGTCTTTCTCATCTTTGTAGCGGTCGTCGCGGTGAATGAACATGACGAGGTCAGCGTCTTGCTCGATGGATCCTGAGTCACGGAGGTCAGAGAGGCGAGGTTTACCACCACGAGTCTCAACGGCACGAGAGAGCTGTGAGAGTGCGAGGACCGGTACGTCGAGCTCACGGGCGAGCTGTTTGAGGGATCGAGAAACTTCGGTGATCTGGTTGACCATGTTGTCATAGCTTTTCGACGTCGTCATGAGCTGGAGGTAGTCGACGACGATGAGACCGAGGCCGTGTTCACTTTTGAGTCGGCGGGCGACGGAACGCATTTTCACAATGGAGTTACCCGCTTGATCATCGATGTAGATGGGAGCCTTTTGCAATCGACTCGCTGCTTCTTGGAGTGTCGTAAAGTGTTGAGATGAAAGTCCGTGCCCGGTACGGATAGACCACGCATCAACGCGTGATTCTGCAGAGAGCATGCGCTGGACGAGTTGTTGCGCTGACATTTCCAATGAAAAGATGCCGACAGGGACACCGGAGAGTGCGACGTTGCGTGCAATGTCGAGCGCAAAGGTAGTCTTACCCATACTTGGTCGCGCAGCGAGGATGATGAGGTCTGACTTCTGCAATCCTGCGAGGAGGTTGTCGAGGTCAGGGAAGCCGGTCGGTACACCGCGGATTTCTTCTTTGTTGTCGCGGAGGTATTCAATCTGCTCGACGGTGTGCATGAGCTCTTGCTTGATAGAGACGAATGCATTTTTGACGCTCATACCAGAGGATACCTTGAAGATTGCCTTTTCGGCAGCATCGACGACGTCGGCAGTTTCCATATCACTTTCTTCATACGCAATCGTCGCGATAGATTCAGAGGCATCGATGAGGGAGCGGAGCATGAACTTTTTGTACACAATGTCGGCATAGTGGCGGATGTTGACGGTGGATGGCACGTTGGACATGAGCTCGTTGAGGTACACATTGCCACCGATTTCGACGAGAGATTTCTTTTCTTTGAGGGCATTGGCGAGTGAGAGGACGTCGATCGGTTCATTTTTGAGCGAGAGCTCCATAA
>JAGOVD010000043.1 GCA_018060905.1 Minisyncoccota bacterium | reverse complement strand
ACACTAAAACTTCCGTACCATTCTGAAAATGGAATTACCCCGAGAGATGTAGCATATCTCGTATTTGTAACGGGGTCATACGTATTGCCACTAAGCGATATTGCTACCCGCTGATCTCCGTTACCAAAGTTTATCTCAGCAGGATTATCCAGGCAGTATAAGTTCCAGAAGTATCCCATAAAATCACCGTGAGTATATTCCTGGCTCAAAGCCAGTAAGTACGATAGCGGTGCGAGTTTCCACCCCCTGCGCTCCAGATCATTTTTCACTGTGTAAAAATTACCACTGAAATAAGGCTGAACGGCATATACCTTTTTGGGTCCATCGTTTAGTAATCGCTTACCTACAAGTTTTATGGCCGCATCGCTGGGGCGGTTATTGTAGATATCGAAGCAAATCTTGTTACCCGAAGTATCAAACACCTCGATCGGGTGTTTAATTTCCCAGCCTGGCCATTCCCGACCATTTTCTACATAGTTGGTGGGCGCAGCGTTGTTGATAGTAACCTTCTTACAACTTGTACTTAAAAAGAGTACAGCAATAATGAGACATCCGATGATTTTTTTCATGTTACATGAGTTTTAATGAAGAATGATTGTTCAGGAACATATTAACATATATAATATATATGTCAATATGTTCCTGAATTACCCTTAAATGTGTTAGAGTTTCGAGTACTGGAGACGTGTCAATGAAATGCAAACTGCTTTGCATTTCATCCGATCCCCCCACGGCGAAGCCGAGGGAATGACCGATGCCAAAAGCAAGGTCATAGGGGGGTGCCCGGCAGGGCATGGAGACACGTCTCCAAAATGTGTACATTTTGGAGACGTGTCGGAGTGGTCTAACGTACCTCCTTGCTAAGGAGGCAGGCTGTTACAGGTCTCGCGAGTTCGAATCTCGCCGTCTCCGCCAAAGTTTTGTATACTTACCCTATGCATCCCATACAAAAAGCGCGGTTTGAGCAGTTCTCTGATGGAGTATTCGCCATCGCTATCACCCTCCTTGCACTTGAGCTCCACATCCCAGAACTATATTCAAACAGTATCGGAAGTGCTATCCGTGAACTTGCACCACTTCTGCCCAACATCATCACGTTTGTCCTCTCATTTGTGACGATTGCTATCTTTTGGGTCAACCACCACCAACTCACCCAAATGTTTGACGTGGTGAACCGACGCCGTATCTTGTGGGCAAACGTCCTCTTCCTCATGTTCCTCACGCTCATCCCCTTTGTGACGCAGGCAGCGAGCGCAAACCCATTTCACCCGCTTGCAATGCTCACGTACAGTTTCGTCCTCTTTGGTGCCTCAGTATCTTTTAGTATCCTGCGATATTTCGTCCACCGAAGCACTGGCACCACTCGTGTGGCGCTTGGTCGCAGTTTTGTTGGCCCCGTCTTTTATCTGCTCGCCATTATTGCGTCTTTTTACTCTGTGTTAGCCTGCTATTTCCTCTTAGCTATCCCTGCACTCTTTTATTTCCTCCCCAAAGATCACTCGCAAAAACCTCTCTAGTTTTTCCACACCACCATTCGCGTGTACAGCCATTGTGGTATACTCAGATTTGTGTAATGTTCCTCGAAAGGTGCGTTGCAATAAATAATAATAAGTAGTAATTGAACAATGAATAATAAAGTTTTCGTCGGTAGCCTCTCATTTAGTACCACTAATGAAGGATTAGCAGCACACTTTGCGACCGTTGGTACAGTCACCAGCGCAAACGTCATCATGGACAAGATGACCGGCAAGAGCAAAGGATTTGGATTCGTTGAATTCGCAACCGAAGCTGAAGCACAAGCAGCAGCTGACAAGCTCAACCAGAGTGAGCTCGATGGCCGCGCAATCTTTGTCGACATCGCTCGACCAAAAGAGGCTGGTGCAGGTGGAGGAAACGGAGGAGGCAACCGCCGATTCTAATCGACACAATGACAAGGTTAACGAGCAAAAATCCACTCAACTGAGTGGATTTTTGTTTTGAGCTAACTTCAGTATACTTAGGAGTATGGAAAAACATACTACAGAAAATCAACCGGAAATAGTCTCGATGCCACTTCTTATTACAAGAGATATGCACCAGCAACTTGCGGATTTGGGATATAGCTCTGAACAGAGAAAAAAGTTTACCCCTGAGAAAGCTCATGAAATTATTGATAAACAGTACTATTTCAAACACGAGCAATCAAGTCAAACCGAAACAAAAGAAAACCCCCTGGAAACAGAATGGCAATCCCTATATCAAATGTGGGATTGGGCCGTCGACAGAATGTTTGAAGTATCTGAAAAAATGCGATGCGACACCATTATGGGTATGACCGCAACAGAACGAGCACCTGCTCCACTCCAATCATATCTCGATCAATACCATGATGAACTGCTTCCCGAGGAAATATATTTCCTCAAAGTATCAATATTAATCAAAGAACTCGCGGAGAAAATAAAATCAAGAAATTTATAATCACAGCGTAAGCTTTTTGAAGATGTATGTATATAAAGGCTGACCCCGTCGATGAAAATGTGAGAACCTCATATACATACTTGGATCGATGGTATGTACTCTATATCTCCCAACCCTAACCCGAAGTGAAATTCTCCATCTTTTTTGAGTACCCGTTTTATTTCTTTAAAGATACGTGCAGCTCTTTTTGGTTTACGTATACCTTCCGTGTCAACCAGTACTCCGATTGCAATCACAAGATCGAAAGAATTATCACTGAACGGCATTTTCTGTGCATCGGCAATAACATACTGCACTCCCTCAGGTATACCCTCTTCGGGTTCTACTTTGTCGACACAGACAATTGAAATACTATGGGTATGTGCGGTACGTGCGAGGTCTGCCGGTCCGGCCCCCACATCTAATATTGTCTTTCCCTTGAGATCTCCCCACGAAAGTCCGAGGTAGGTAAGTATATCTTCTGCGCGTTGTACTGGGTCAAGTTTCATAGTGTAAAGTCTACTATAGGCCTCAAGCAAAAGACATTTTTCTTGTACAATAGTCCCATGCTCACACTCTCGTCCCCTATCGCCTCCCTCATCCGACTCAAAGATCAGACAAAGGTGGGCCTCACCAAACTTGGTATCCACACCGTCGGAGATCTCCTATATCATTTCCCGAGTCGCTATGCTGATGCCTCGAGTTTTGCCTCTATTGGCTCGCTTGTTGAAGGTCAGGAAGCGACCGTGCGTGGCAAACTCACGAAACTTGCCGCTAAGAAAGGCTGGAAGAGCAAGATGCCGATGACCGAAGGTACCATCGAAGACGTCAGCGGCACCATGCACATCGTCTGGTTCAACCAACCATATCTATCCAAGATGCTCTCCGTCGGCCAAATTGTCGAGCTCACCGGCAAGGTCTCGATGTACCACGACAAACCAACACTCACCAATCCAAACATGCGCGAGGAAAAGATTCTCGCCATCGACAGTCATGATTCACTCTTTGGATCTGACAACGGCCCCTTGACCCCCATCTACCCCGAAACCAAAGGTGTCTCGAGCGAATGGTT
>JAGOVD010000042.1 GCA_018060905.1 Minisyncoccota bacterium | reverse complement strand
TGGCAAAGAAGGTCGAGAAAAGCATGAGTGAACCGATTCCTCCTTCTCGTTTAAAAAACTTATCCAATAGAAACTTGTCTGCAAAGTTTACCAATGCCCATAAAATAGGCCCTACGAGTGCATAAAAAATCCAATTCATGGAGATATAGTAACATAATTGACACATTTAGATATGCATTATAGTATTTCTTCAGACCAACAACCTTTCCAACCCAACCGACAACATCCTCTTGACCCATGACAACTCGATCTCTAGCTCGTGACGGTGATACCATCCTCCAGCTCTATCTTCGTGAAATGAGCGAAATACCCCTCCTCACACCACAGGAGGAGATCGAGCTTGCGGGACGTATCCAAGCCGGCGACGACGCTGCACGTGAACACATGATCAAAGCTAACCTCCGCCTGGTGGTAAAAATCGCCAAGAACTATGAGGGTATGGGCCTACCTCTCCTCGACATGATCAATGAGGGTAACATCGGCCTCATGCGTGCGGTAGAGCGTTTTGATCCCGCGAAGGGTGCGAAACTCTCGACTTACGCTGCTTGGTGGATCAAGCAAGCTATCAAGCGTGGCCTTGCGAATCAGGGAAAGACGATCCGTCTCCCGGTCCACCAAGTTGATCGAGTCTCCAAAATCCGTCGAACGGCTAACAGGCTCAATGAAGAGTTCGGCCGAGAACCGACCGATGAGGAAATTGCCGAAGAACTTGGCATGGCTACTGAGCGAGTAACAGAACTCATCACAGCGAGCTATCGACCCACGTCACTCGATGCCCCCATTGTCGAGGATAGCGACACGACGTTGCAAGATGTGATCCGGGATGAGAACGCAATGACCGCCTACGAGGATTATGAGCAACAGACACGTTATGATCTGGTCAACGAACTCCTCGGAATCCTCGACGAACGCGAACTGACCATTATTCGTTTTCGTTTCGGTATCGATGGTGGAGATGTGAAAACCTTGGATGAAGTCGGCGAGCAATTCGACCTCACCCGAGAGCGCATTCGGCAAATCCAGAACGCAGCACTCAGGAAGCTCCGGGACAAGATCCAGAAATGCGACGCAGTTAGGGATCCTGAGCTGGACTCAATGCTCGTAAACTAAACAAGTAGGTACCTCCTACGAAACCCCGTATCATGAGAACTGGTACGGGCGTTTTTATTTATTTTAAATCAATTCCAAATACTCCCCATACCCCATCTCTTTCATCTTGTTTTTTTGGATAAATTTTAATGCAGCAGAGTTCATACACCATCGCTTCCCTCCTTTGTCTTGTGGTCCATCATCAAATACATGCCCGAGATGTGAGTCAGCGACTGCAGAGCGGACCTCAGTGCGTTTTGTAAACAGCGTATTGTCTTCGTGGACTGTGACAGCTTTTTCTGAAATAGGTTTGGTAAATGAAGGCCAGCCAGTTCCCGACTCGTACTTGTCTTTTGATGAAAATAGGGCTTCGCCAGAAACGATGTCTACATATATTCCATCCTCGTGATTGTCCCAATACTCATTTTCAAACGGTGGCTCCGTACCATTTTCTTTTACGACATAATACTGGAGCTCGGTGAGTCCTGAATGCTTTTTAATGTATTCATTTCTTCCTGAAGCGTTGCGGTAATACGTGTAGCGGACTGGATTCTTTTTGTAGTAGTCTTGGTGATAGTCTTCTGCAGCATAAAAGGTAGGTCGAGGAAGAATCGGTATCGGTAATCCTTTTGCCACTTCGCGAGCTATATTTTCCTCTTCTTTATTCCCAAAATATATTGCTGACGAATACTGTAGTCCTCGATCGACAAAAGAACCAGTCGTATCGTTTGGATCTGCATGGGCCAAAATATGTTCGACTAGTTTCCGGTAATTTATCTTTGTCGCATCGTAGTGTACCTCGACAACCTCTCGATGACCTCCTGCTGCATAGTTTTCATAGGTTGGATTTGCTGTAGTTCCACCAGCATAGCCAGAAATGACATAGCCCACTCCGCGCAATTTTTCAAAATCTGCTTCGACACACCAAAAGCACCCTCCAGCAAAAAGTGCGGTACTATCTGCCGTCACCATTTCCTGTGTTGTTTCCGGTTTGTCTTTCCAAATATTTAGATACACACCTGCATAGTGGACGACAACATAGAGAAAGAAAATGTAGCCGACGACACATGTGATCACGGTGAGTGCGACTGTATTTATGATTTCATTTCTACGGCGTTTTGCTTCGTCGATTGTACATATTCCTTTTTTGCGTCGAAAATACAAAACAAGAGCGACCACCATAGCGATGAGCCCTGCGATACGAAAGACCCATTTGTAGTCTCCATACAGTGTGTCAGCGAGAGAGGTAGCAAAGCCCAACGTGCCGATACCAAACACAACGAGAACCACAGGAGAAAGACAACAAAGTGAAGCAATGATGACTGGCACCGAACTGATTTTGAGAATTTCTTTGAGGTTCATAGGGAAAGTATAGCACTGTTGACTTTAAGCTAAATCAATGCCATAATCCGCCTGTTAGTCAACAAAGAACCAAGAGAAAGAGAGTACTAGATGCCCTTTAAAATCAAAAACGTTCAGTTTGTGTTCGTACGCCATGGTCAGGCTGAACCGGCAAAAGTCGGACAGCAGGACCGAGACCGCCCTCTCAATGAAGTGGGGATGAAACAAGCAAAAAGGCTGGAGCAGAGGCTCATCAACATGGTCTTCGACCTCGCGCTCATTTCACCGACCCAGCGCAACTGGCAGACAGCTGAAATCGTGCTCGATGGCATGAGGCCAGAGATGACTGAGCTGAACTGTCTGCTTGTCCACCCAGACAAGGATGTCAATGCGGGCATCGAGACAATGTACGCCGCATTGAATAACTCACCCTTCCGTGCCTACCTCGATCACAAAAAGGCTGCTATGTCTCTGCGAATGTTTGCTGGGCATGCAGCTCGTGAAATCGAAGACGAGGTCGCTCTTCGAGCAAACGAGGCCACCACATTCGATGTCCTCGTCTCCGGCAACAGCGTCCTCATGAACGCAATCATCAGCGAGATGTTCCCTACCTGTGCAGGAAATATGCTCGACTTTGTTTTTACTGAGTGCGGTGCAGTCAAGATCGCTGTCGACCACCACGGGAATGCGACGTTCAGTGTCGTAAACTAACCCTACGGTTCGGGCACTCCTCAAGCTTCACGACCCACCACCTCTTCGGACTTGGTGGGTTTTTCTATACATTGACTCACAAGGCGAATTATAGTAAAAAGATGTAGTCAGTAAACAGAAACAAAAAGAAGAAAGGTAGTCACAGTGAAGTTCTACAATTGTACATTGATCTTTGTCCGACACGCTCAGGCCAAAACAGGAGCTGACGACGCAATGCGGATGCTCACTCTTGAGGGGCGGCGTCAAGTCATTGAGTTGATGGAGAAGCTCGGGGGAAGGAGGTTCAACTATATCATCACATCCCCTGCCGTCAGGGCCAAGCAGACTGCTGGTCTGATCGTGGGCGAAGACGAATCGCCAAAAATCTTCGAAATTGAGTCCATGTATGCATCACTTGATCCCTCCGATCAACGAGCCTTGATAGAAATGCTGGGGGCATTGGG
>JAGOVD010000001.1 GCA_018060905.1 Minisyncoccota bacterium | reverse complement strand
TATTGGGCCTTCTCTCTAAAAAGCCCGCTATCGCAGTTCCAAAACTCGCTGGAGAAATGGGCGCTGATGCCGATAAAAAGTCCTTATACGCGTTTACACGCTCGCTCAAGGGCCTCAAGGATGCAGGACTGGTCGAATACCACCATTCGGGACAACAGGAGTACGCACGCCTCACTAGAGACGGCCGCAAGAAAGCACATAGTGCCAAACTCGACTCTGACACCGGCCTCATCAACCCTCACTGGGATGGCAAATGGCGCGTCATCATCCTCGACGTCCCAGAAGACCACAAGACCGAGCGAGATGGACTCCGCTATATATTAAAAAAGGCAGGCTTCGTCGCTGCCAAAAACTCTGTCTGGATCTCCATGTACCCGTTTGAATACATGTTCATGAATATCAAAAAAGATCTCGGGCTCACCACAGAACTCATGATATTTGTCACCGACACACTCGATCCTGCAACCGAAGAAGCATTTCTAAAATTGGCGAAATAATTATTTTGCTTTATAGACGTTGACTCTTGCTGCGCGGAGGATGTTGTCGCCGAGTTTGTAGCCTTGCTGAAGGACTGAGGCAATCGTATGATCGAGCTTGGTATCATCAGTCTCAGTATCTGAAACGGCTTCGTGGAGCGTCGGGTCGAACGTCTCCCCTACCTTGCCAAATACTTCGAGGTCGTGCTCACTGAGTGCTGTCATGAGCTGGTTGTAAATGTACTCCACACCGGTGCGCCAGTTGGCATCGACTTTCTCCCATGCTTCTTTGTTGGACATGGCCATAGAAAAACTATCAACCACTGGAAGCAAGTCCTCCACGAATCGTTGTGCGAAGTGCTCGCGAAAGCGTTTCTTGTCTTCGTCAGTAGACTTCTGGAGGTTCGCATAGTCGGCACGCGCACGCTGCCAGCCGTCGAGATACTCGGTCTTTTCTTTCTCTAGAGTTTTGATCTTTTCCTGGAGCTTCTTGATCTTGTCAGAACCGGCAAGCTCATCGCCATCCTCATTGGACTCGACAAATTCAGGCTCTACCATTACATCTTCATCGTCTTTCATACGGCACATTATACTGAAAATTAGAGATAAGAAAAGAACCCCTTTTCAGGGATTCGTGGATTGGAATATTACTTTTCATCTACTATGTAGCACACCAACTGTGACCCATAATACACTTCGTATTTGATCCGAGGCAAATCTTTTACTTGTGATTCTCGTACACTTAAATATCCGGCGAAGTGCAATTTTTTGCTATAGTCCGGAGCAAACGCACCTTTTAGAAAATCGACGGTACTACTCCAGATTGCTTGGGAAAAAGAAGTGTCGAGGGTATCAAGTTGAGAAAAATCCTTGGTTGAAGTAATGACGAGCTTTTTCTTGTGGAGAAGGTAGTCATTGTTGGTGACGCTCCCGACTGATTCATGTTCAGTGATGAAATCAAAGTTGGGAGTTATACCGTTGAATTTTGAGGTAATACCTTTCGACGGGAATGCCAGCTTAAAATGGAGAACATATTTTTTATTTTTCATACGTTAGTTTTTCATCAGACTACTCCTTTTTGAACACAAGTCAAATCGATCGTTGCAATAAAAAAAGCCTGTTTGTGATCAGGCTTGGAAATGTCTAAGGGTCTCTTTTCGATATGAAATTGTAGGCGTACTCGCACGCCTCGTTGTTCGGTAAAACCTACTCCCTTATGCGGATTCAAACTATATCATATTTTAAAAATAAGAAAACCCCTTTCGGGGGATTTCTCTTTTCCTTATCGCTTTGTCCACCTGCGGCCTGTCTGACGACATCGGCTGCTGCCCTTCGGGCACCGGAGTAAACGATAAGCAGTTATCGTTTACTCCAATGAGGTCGCCTCCGGCTCTTTGGAAACCCACGGTTTTCCAACGGCTTCGCCTGCCTTCCTCCACGGGGAAACCGGAGTTTCCCCGACCCCCTTCTCCCACCGCAATGGTCCAAAAAAATATCCCCAATTTCTTGGAGATATTTTTTATACTAACGTTTGGACCATTGCGGTGCTTTTCGAGCCTTTTTGAGACCGAATTTGCGACGTTCCTTGGATCGTGGGTCACGCTTGAGGAATCCTTCTGATTTGAGCTTAGTCTTGTCAGATTCATCTTCTTTGACGAGTCCGCGAGAAATACCGTGTCGTACTGCTTCGGCCTGTGAGTGGATACCAGAGCCTTTGACGAGGACGGTGACTGCATATGCCTTGTCAGCTACCTTGAATGGATCGGTGACGATCTTTTGGAGTTCTGCTGTTGGGAAGTATGTTTCAAGCGCGAGGTCGTTGATCACATAGCTTGCCTTTGCTGCTGGAGTAATACGGACGCGAGCAGTAGCGGTCTTGCGTCGGCCGATAGTTTCGATGTATTTCTTTTTGTCTGTAGTAGTTGCCATATATTATTCGGTGATTGTTAGGTGCTTCATCATTTCTTTCTTGAGCTTGTTGTCAGGGAGCATGCCTTTGACTGCCGTTGCGATAACGTCGCCGAAGCCCTTGGTCGCAGTTACCTTTGCCATTGTCGAGAGCTTGAGTCCACCTGGGTATCCTGAAAAACTCTTGTACGTCTTGGTGAGCATCTTGCGAGGATCTTGCTTGATCTTTGAGGCATTGGTGACAGTCACGGTGTTCTCTGACACATTGTTGCGTGTATACGTTGGAGAATCCTTGCCGATCAAGAGCGCCGCTACTTCTGAAGCGAGACGACCGAGAGATTTGTTTGTTGCATCTATAGTGTAGTTCATAAAAATATTTCTGTATATATTACACGAATTCGATAACTGCCATCGGGCTTCCATCACTCTTGCGTGCGACGAGTTTGGTGATGCGAGTGTAGCCACCTGCACGTTCTGTGTACTTTGGTGCGAGATCATCAATGAGTTTTGAAACGACGAGCTCGTTGTTGTAGAGACCAGCGAGGAGGTTGCGACGATTTGCAAGCGTTGGGTTCTTGGCCTTGGTGACCATCTTTTCAACTGTTGGGCGGATTTCCTTTGCCTTTGCTTCGGTGGTGAGGATACGACCGTGTGATATAAGCGACGCAGCAAGACCCCGGATGAGCGCGATGCGTCCGTTCTTTTCTCGTCCAAATTTTCTCACATTGTTTGCGTGTCGCATAAGTACCTCTTTATACTCTATTAATCCTTCAAAGACAAGTCGAAGGCTGCAAGCGCTTCCTTAATCTCTGTAATCCCCTTGTCGCCAATACCGTCAATCTCGAGGAGGTCGTTGACATGCTTGCGCGCAATACCCCCTACGGTGCGGATATTTGCCGCTGAGAGTGCGTTGAGCGTGCGAGTTGAGAGACCGATCGAGTCGATGCGGTTTTTGAGTACATCAGTGACATCGACACTATCATCTTCACTTCCTTCTGGTGACTCTTCTTTGGAAGATTCTTCAGCTAGGAGTGGTGCCTTTATGGTCATGCGAGATTGTACTTCGTCTATTGCTGCTTGCGCATCAACAGAGACAATTGCAGCGAGCTGTTCAATCATGGTCTGTACTGACTGTTCGAGTGCTTCTCTTGGAGAGATAGTACCATCAGTTTCAATGGTCAAACGAAGGCGGTTGAAGTTGGTCTTGTCTCCAACACGCATTTCTTCAACATCGTAGCTCACGCGACGGATCGGAGAAAAGATTGCATCGAGGAATATTGTACCGATATCGGCTTTCTGTTTGTGGTGTGCTTCGCGAGGAACAAATCCGAGCCCTCGTTCAATCGTGAGTTCAATGGTGAGAGTGACTTTGCCAGTGATTTCACAAATGTACTGGTCAGCGTTCACGATACGAGCAGCTCCTTTTGCTGAGATGTCAGCCGCGGTGACCATTTTCGGACCTTTGACTGAGAGAGTGACTTTTTGTGGTTCGTCAGTAGTGAGTTCAAAACGAACATTCTTGAGATTGAGCAATAGTGTGATGACGTCTTCTTTGACACCTTCCATGGTTGCAAATTCGTGGCTCACACCATCGATTTTGACTGCAGTAACGGCAGCACCAGTCAAAGACGAGAGGATGATACGGCGGAGGCTGTTGCCGAGAGTGTAGCCGTATCCCGGTACGAGACCGTCAATTTCGAATACCCCTTTATGGCCTTCCTCGAAGGTTGCTTTAGGCTTTGATGGAAGGATTATTTTTTGTTCACTCATATGAAAATCAATTGTACCATTAATTTGTAAATTCTCCAAGTCCGTGTCCTACTAACGACTGTAGAACTCAAGCACCGTCTCTAACTGCAAGAACTGCTCGTCATTTTTTGGCTTTGCCACTATCTCTGCGGAGAGTGCCTCAGGCGTAAACTTGAGCCATGTTGGCCAGGTGTACGTTTCGAGCTTTTTCTTGATATCTCCGAACACAACACTTTTCTTTGAACCTTCGCGCACTGCGATCACGTCCCCTATCTTCACCTCAAGCGACGGAATCGTCACCTTGGTGCCGTTGACGGTGAAGTGCCCGTGCGAAGCGAGCTGACGTGCAAACCGTCGGGTTGGTGCATAGCCGAGACGATAAATGACATTGTCGAGACGAGTCTCAAGGAGTTCGTAGAGCTTGTCAGTAACTGGCATACCCTTCACGTTGGTCGCCTTTTCAACATAGTTACCGAGTTGCCGTTCTGAAATACCATATGAAAAACGAACTTTTTGCTTCTCAATGAGCTGTCGGCCGTAGTCAGAAAGCTGCTTCGGTCGCTTACCGGAAGTCTTACTCTTTTTCATTTCTGATTGCGTGTATTTTGACGTCTGGCATTTCTCAAATACTCCAGATCCCAACCGACGACACATTTTGTATTTTGCTCCTAATTTCATATGACTATACTCTTCGTGGTTTCTTGGCCTTTGGTCCGTTGTGCGGCACTGGCGTTCGATCCTTGATTGATAAAAGCTCGATCCCGGTACCGATAAATGCTCGGATCAACGGTTCGCGACCTGAACCGACACCAGTAACAACAGCAGATACTTCTTTGATACCAGCAGTGGTTGCCTTTTCGGCGAGGATTTCACCTACTTTTGAGGCCGCAAAAGGTGTTCCCTTTTTTGCACCCTTAAAACCAAGGGAACCTGATGAAGACCAAAAGAGTACGTTGCCTTTCACATCAGAAACTACTGCCTTGGTGTTGTTAAAGGTAGCTTCAATAGCAAGAATAGCTGTGGTGAGCTTCTTTTTAGCGGTGCGCGCTGGAGCACGGCCACCGTTGCCCGCAGCGTCATGTCCTTCTTGGGTTGTAATTCGTTTCTTTCCCATAGTGGTTTATGTTTTACTCTCCTTACGACGACCGCTTCCCATAGTGTTTCGAACGTTTCCTCGAACAGTTCGAGAGTTCGTTTTGGTACGCTGGCCTTTGACTGGTAATCGACGCATGTGGCGAACTCCGCGGTATGCCTTGATATCCTTCAATCGTTTAATGTTACTTGCGATTTCACGCTTGAGGTTTCCTTCGATTGTTCGTTCTTCTACGATCTTGCGAATGTCATTTTCTTGATCAATTGAGACATCTTTTGCTTTGGTGTTTGGTTCAACACCGACTTGCTTCAAAATCTTGGTAGCAGTAGCCGTGCCAATACCATAGAGTGTGGTGAGTCCAATGTCGAGTCTTTTTTCGTTGGGGATAGTGATTCCGAGGATACGCATATAAATATATAGGTCTATTGTTTTTGTTTATGTTTTGGGTTGTCGCAAATAACGTGCAAATGGCGATTGCGCTTTACAATCTTGCATTTATCACACATTTTTTTGACAGTTGATCTGATTTTCATAAAAATAAAAAATTGCGCACAAATTTGTAGCGGGGAGAGTATACACTACTTATGATCTCCTGACAATACGTCCCTTGCCGCCATACGGATCCAGGAGTACGTCAACCGTATCCCCCACCAATACCTTGATACGGTGAAGCCTCATTTTACCGGCAAGATACGCAACGATTACATCTCCATTTTCCAGAGTTACTCGAAACATAGCGTTTGGAAGTGCCTCTGCGACGTTCGCTTTTACTGCGTCATTTGCTGTTGCCATAGGTTACGGAATGTAATAATACTACAAGACTAAAAAGTGGTCAAATCTCTAGCTGACCTCTATAGTAATCCTACTGTCTTTTGTTGGAAAAAAGAGTGCCCAAAATGGATAAAAATGATATTGGGCCGTATCAACTTCGGGAACGCCTTGGAGTATGCGAGCAAAATCGCGCTTGGGACTACCTACCAATGCTTCTCGAATATGTTCTACAGGGGCCTTGGTGATGATGGTTCCCTTGCCTGAAACCTTGACCTTAATAGTCTCGGGGACATTTTTGGCATCAGTCGGTAGTGCGGTCAGAGGCTCAACCACGATGTCCCCGAGTGCTGGAATACTCACGCTAGCATATGTGTGTCCGGACAGTGCCTCCTGGGCAATCGCTGTTTCGAGTAATTTGCGCGGAATGAGATAGGAAACCATAGTTCCCGCAATACGTGCTGGAAACTTAATACTGTCACCACGTAACGTAATCGAATCACTCTCTATCGTTGTAACCTGTAGATCAGGAAATGCAATGAGTTGTTCGGGGATCTGTGATCGAGTCTCGCGTTTCAATCGCTCAACAAGTTGCGCCTGAAGTGTAGCGATAATATCCGGCTTTTCAGCTTCAGATACGGTATGCGAAGCACCACTCTCTCCTCCAACAATGGCGCCTGCAGATTGTGCATAAAACGTCTTTGCATTTGACCATCCAGCAACTTTAAATGTGGTCCCTGTGGTGTTATAACTCTCCCCGATACCAGTTGCGACTACTGCAACTGAGGTGGATGTTCCCGCTGTTTTGACTTTATTTTTGGTCGTATACCCCGGTACTGTCACGGCAGCCTGTGTTTTGTATGTCTTGCCATTGGCGCCTGTAACCGTAGTGCCACTTTTGACTGTTTGAGCTTTGGTGCTGTACTCATTGAAAAAGACAACCTTGCCTTTTGCACTACTGGAGCTTGGTTGTATCTCGGAACCGTACACCTGGCGAGTAACTTCTGTCGTAACAATCATTGTTTGAAATGCGAGCCGTTCACCAGTAGCGTTTTCTTCATGAACAAGCTCAAATTCAACACCCTCAAGCGAAAATGGAATATGTCGTTCAGTGATAACTACTTTGGCACGAGCAACTTTCATTCCAGTAATATATAAAATCACCAGAAACAGCAGGGCAAGTCCAATAATAATAAAGCGGCGAATATTTGTTGGCTTGCGTGAGCCACGATGATGGTCGTGGTGCGGATTGAGGTCATCTTTTGAGATTTCCTTGAGTGGAGTACCTCGCTCGATATCTTCTTTGCGGATAACATCGTAGAGTTTCATATGCCGAGAAAGGAATACTCAGTCAAAAACTGATTACTCCGCGAGGTAGCTATTGTTTCGACACAAGACATAGATAGTAGTATACCTCATTTTTCAACATACTCGCACTAGAGAGAAACTATACCAGTCGTTCGACAAAGAGTGCCGCCGTCGCAAGAGGAATATCAAGCGGTGTCTGATCGAGCGTACTCACCTGTGATCTAAAAAGCTCTTCGTTGGTAACAAGTACCCGCACTGCACCTGTTGAGCAACACTGTTGCACAAACATATCTTTGCCTAGGGTTTGCGCAAAGAGGAGTTCAAACCGAGGATCAGTCGTGACGATACAGTGTTCCGGAATACAAAAACCATACTCGCCAGTATCAAGGATTTGATGAAACCATGACTGCCAGTGTGTCGCGAATGCTGTAATTGAAGTTTCGATACCTTGTGCTGCTCGTGGAGAGAGTTTGCCGAGGCGATATGACTCAAGGAGTGTCATGGATTCGCGCGCAGTATTGGAACTCTGTCCAGCAAGGGCGCGGTAAAGCCCATAGGTGCCTACAGGAAAGGAGTGTTGGTAGAGCACAATCCCATGCTTGATAAAGGCAACATCGGTTACTTCCTCACCGACATCGATGACCACACAGTCTTCGGTGGCAGGATTCAGATCGCGCATAACAACAAACGTGGTAAACGGACTCGTCGTAAAGCCGATATGCGTAGTCCCGTAGACACGTCTCAACACATCAGTAAACCGGTCGAGTATCGCTTTTGGAGCAATCGTAATCGTCAAAGAAAGCTCAAGCGTCGTTGCTTTTTTACCAAACGGATTCGTCGTGTGGTAACCATTGAGAATAATGGCAGACAATTGTTTTTCAACAATGACTGACTCTGTGCCAAAGACACCAAATGATCCTTCCTCCTTGGAAAGGATGTGATCGATCTCATCCGCAATAATCGTATCAATAAGTTTCTGTGTACAAACAAACGGCACGTCCTTTTTGTAGAGGATAGTTCGGGTCTGGGATGTATACCATGGTGAAGCAAGCGTCACTTGGATATACGATGGGTGGTGCACATCTGCTTTGCGAATATTTGCTACTACTTGGCCAAGGTGTTTGATGGTTTCTTCGACGAAGCGTTGCATGTCCATGTCTTCTTGGAGAGGTGCATTGACTCGAGATGATGCGAGAAAAACAGTTTTTGGTTTTCCTTCTGTCGTCGTGGCTAGTACATGCGCACCAGCAACAGAACTGGAACTCATATCATAAACGGCAAAAACTTTGCCGTGCGCTTTCGCTGATCGTATCATTACTAAAGTATAGCAGAGTCAGTTAGTAGTTAGTAGTTAGTAGTAGCTCAATGTTGCTTTGATGCGACGAATACCCGCAGATGATGCTTCTTCTTTTTGGATTTTGAATACACCGAGACTTTTCGTGCTCGTGACATGTGGGCCACCACAAAATTCTTTGGATATGGTGTTGCCATCAACATCTTCGATGAAATAGACAGATACTACGTCGGGATATGTTGTCCCAAATTCCATTTCAGCCCCGAGCGCTTCGGCTTCAGCTTTGGGTAAATCACGTTTGACGACACAGAGGTCTTTGTTGATCCATTCATTCACTTTATCCTCGACTGCCCGCTTCTCATCATCGGTGAGTTTCCGGTCAAAGTTGAAGTCGATACGGAGACGCTCTTCGGTGATATTACTTCCCTTTTGGTGAATGTCGGGACTAACGACTTCTTGGAGCGCTTTCAAGAGTAAATGATGCGCGGTATGGAGCTTCGTCGTCTGCTCGTTCGTATTAGCAAGTCCACCTTTGAACTTTTGTTCTGCACCTGCGCGCGATGCGTCCTGGTGTGCTTTCATTTCAATATCAAACTTCTGTCTATCTATCAGTATCCCCTTTTCTTGTGCCAACTCGATTGTAAGCTCAATAGGAAATCCATAGGTTGTGGCAAGAATAAATGGATCTGCACCTTTTTCAAACTCTTTGAGTCCTGATTCGAGCGTTTTTGAAAACTTATTTTCTTCTTGAGTAACAACAGCCTCAATATCGATACTCACCACTTCAGGATATGCGTCTTTGTATATCTCTCCATAGAGCGCGACTGTATCTGCGAGAAAATGTGCAGGGAGCCCCAACTTTTTTGCCTGCATGACTGCACGACGGATGAGTCGTCGCAATACATAGCCTTGATCTTTGTTACCTGGGAGTACCCCATCCGCGATCAAAAACATTGCACTGCGTGCATGATCGGCAACAATGCGTGCTGCACGTTCATCATATTTCTCAGATTTTTCTTTGATAGCATAGAACACTGTTGCGAACATATCGGCTTCGTAGACATTTGACTTGCCCTGTACGATCATCGAGATACGCTCAAGTCCGCTTCCGGTATCGACATTTTTCTGTGACAGCTTGCCGATGACTTTGCCATCACGTTTCTCGTATTCCATGAACACGTCGTTCCAGATCTCTACGACATCTCCTCGATCATCAGCTGTGACGTATTCGTCGTGTGACATGTCTCCAAGTCCGGCAGTCGTCACGTCATAAAACATTTCGGTATCAGGGCCACATGGGCCATTGTCGCCAGGACTCCACCAGTTATTGGCTTTGGGCAAGAAATAAATACGGTTCTCGGGGATGTATTGCTTCCATATCTCCACCGCTTCCATATCGCGCGGTGCATCTGCATCGCCTTCAAAGACCGTGACGTAGAGACGTGACGGATCAAGTCCAAGCCCTTCTTCTTTTGACGTGAGGAATTCATAACTCCATTTGATCGCATCTGCTTTAAAATAATCTCCAAGCGACCAGTTACCAAGCATTTCAAAAAAGGTGAGGTGTCGCGCATCACCGACATCATCAATGTCTCCAGTGCGGACGCATTTTTGACAGCTCGCGAGACGGTTGCCCAATGGATGTGGCTCACCCATGAGGTATGGGACGAGTGGTTGCATACCCGCAGTATTAAAGAGTACCGAAGGGTCGTTCTTGGGCACGAGCGACGCAGACGGCAAAATAGCGTGTCCGCGTGCGGCAAAGAAATCGAGGAATCGTTTGCGGATTTCAGCTGAAGTCATGCGCATACTCTAGCAAAAAATGGGTAATAAAAAAAGCGGCCTTGAATTAAGACTGCTTTTAATAAATTACTTCTGTGGATAGTTTTCCGCTATGGTCTGACTTTGTCTAATACCTAAAAGGATAAGCATTATTATCAATAATCCATAGGAACCGCTTGATATCCCCACTATAGCAAACATGGCTTTATCTTGATGCATAGTATGTATTTTCACGACTATACAACAGTGTGAATCTTTTGCAACTATTTCTTCTTTTTATTTTTCACCCAGTTTTTTCATCTCTTCAGAAACAAAATCCATCAAAACTTTTATGTGTGAGGGTGAGAAGTCAAATTCTAATCCTGCGGTCTTATATAATTCTGGGAGTGTACGCGTTGCCCCAAGACTTAGTGCGTCGCAATAATTTTTGATAGCTTTGTCAGGATTTTTCTTGTATTGCATCCATAACCCAATAGCACCGAGCTGTGCGATACCGTATTCTATGTAATAAAAGGGCACTTCAAAGAGATGGAGTTGTTTTTGCCACATGTTTGCTCTAAATTTTTCAAGTCCACTATAATCAACAATACCCTCTTTAAATTCTTCCAATATTTTTAACCACTCAGATGTTCGTTGCTCAAGAGTATGTTGTGGATTCTCATATACCCAATGTTGAAATTTATCTATAATCGCAACCCATGGGAAAAGAGTGATCACTCTCTCTAGCTGATGCTCTTTGGCTCTAGTGAGCTCATCAGGATTTGAGAAGAATGTATCCCAATAATCCATAGTAAAAAGCTCCATACTCATACTTGCAACTTCTGCGATTTCCATTGGATATGCTTTGAATCCAGTCAACTCTAAATCGTGCGAAAGAAATGAGTGTACGGCATGACCTCCCTCATGCACCATAGTCGTTACATCGTGCATTTGCCCCGCCGCATTCATAAAAATAAAAGGAGCTCCTGTTTCAAGAAGTGGACAGTTATAGCCACCGGGTGCTTTCCCTTTCCTACTTTCAAGATCAAGATTTCCCATTGCTTTCATTTTCTGAAGGCACTCTCCAAAAAAAGGTGAGAGTTTTTTCATGCAGAGTATGGATTTTTCCAACAACTCTTCTCCGGTATCAAATGGCTTTAACGCTTCAACACCTTCAGGTTCTGCTTCAAGATCCCATGGGCGCAACGAATCAACGCCCAACTTTTCTTTTTTCTTCAAATAAATTTCTTTTACCAAAGGAAGTACGTGCTGCTTTACCGCTTCATGAAATTTAAAGCAGTCTTCTTTTGTATAATCAAACCTGCCAAGTTCTTTGAACTGGTAATCCCGGAAATTATCGAATCCGGCATTCTGAGCTTCTTGATCTCTTAGAGCAATTAGTTTATTGAAGAGTTCATCGAGCTTATCTTTATCCTGGAGTCGGCGTTCTTGTACTTTCATATACACTTCTTCACGTAAAGTACGATCTTCGTTTTCCAGAAATTTTGCCGCTTGTTGAAGTGTGTACTCCTGACCATTAACACTCGCTGTCATCGCACCTGTGATTTGACCAAATTCTTGCTGCAACACAGATATTTCTGCCTGTAATGGAATATTTTGTTCTCGAAAAAGCTCTCTATCCTTACGAATATTGCGTATATACGTATTGTATTTCTCTGTATCAAAACCCTTGAGAAGCGGGTTACTCAGAAGTTTTTTATTAAGCGCATCAATATATGGCTCAATATGAGGTTGTATCTGGAGATGAAAATAATTAAAAGATTCCTGAAGTTCTTTATTTTCTGTATCGCGCGTCATGTTAATCTGTCTCCAAGAAGCATCTTCATCAATAACTGCTTCTAGCTCGCTTTGATCTTTTAACCATTGCTCGAGCCCTTCTTTGGTAGATATGTTTCTCTCGGTAAGATTTTTGAAATAAGGCTCCAGAGTTTCCCAGGTAATTATCTTAAAATCTTGAGGCAAAAAATGACGTCCTATCTTTTTTATATCTGCTGAATAAGCCATAGTGAGTCCATCATAACACAAAACAAAAACCGCTTTAGAGCGGTGTGTTTTCTTGGTCGTTACCGATAGAAATCTTGCGGATCTGGGCTTCGAGGAACCACATAACGATGAAGGTAAAGAGGGAGAGAATCGTGACGACAATCGCGAGTTTATAGAGTCCAAATCCACATGCCATACCTATCCCTGCTGCCACCCACATACCGCTAGCAGTCGTAATACCGCTCACGCGTTGGTCTTTGTGAAAGATAACACCAACACCGAGGAACCCTGCAGCTGCGACAACTTGAGCAGCCATACGAAGTGGATCAAAGAGGCCGGTAGAGCTCTGGGCGGCAACCATTTGCGAAATAATAACAAACATCGCAGAACCCATAGATATGAGCGTATACGTGCGCATGCCAGCAGTCTTGTGTGCGACGAATCGTTCGATACCTAAGAGCATGCCGAGGAGCATTGCAATAGCGAGACTGATAATCATGGGATCATTGATGATGTTTTGCATGCTACAAGTATACTGTAGTTCATATAAAAGAAGAACCCGAAACTGTGTATATAGCTTCAGGTTCGTGTTGCTATGGCCTGATTGAAAAACGAACACTCTCCACATAGCCCGGTACTGAGTTGCCGGCAAATAGTATGTAGCAGTTATCATTGTGGATAGTCCCAAACATATCCGAATGCACCTTCCACGCAAAAGAACATTCGGATGGATGGACATCTCCCACCATCTGAAAAAATGACTCACTTGTAGAGTAGTCCTTCCAGTGAAGTATGACTGCGTACTTGGTGGCACCACCAATCTTGCCGATCCAGGTCGTCTCATACATCTGACCGTAGCGCAGCGTATCTGCAAAATACGGTGCGGTGATGACGAGAGGTTTGGCGGTATCGCCATGGCACGGCACTGCCAGAGAGACGCGTATTTCCTTTTTACAGGCAACGACTACAAAAAGTGTCGC
Source organism: Minisyncoccota bacterium (assembly GCA_018060905.1). Lineage (GTDB taxonomy): Bacteria > Patescibacteriota > Minisyncoccia > Phycocordibacterales > UBA9973 > UBA4124. Next base: position 37,024 of record JAGOVD010000001.1, on the reverse strand, counting down.
AATACATAAAAGATATTTCATTGCGTCTTGATTTAGTTTTGAAAATTCTTTTTATATTATAGTAGCAAATATACGCACGTGAAATACAGTTTTTATTCCACACTATCGATGACCCCGCCCCCAACAAGTAGGTCTCCGTCATAGATGACGAGAGATTGGCCGAGCGCAATCAATCCATCGTATTTCATCGTAACGTCCCCACTCTTTGCAACCTTTACTGGAATAAACTCACCGTGATAGCGAATCTGTACAGTATACGTATGCCTATGGTCGATAGATTCAATCCAGTTTGTGTCACGAAGTGCAATCGTCACTTTGCCCGTCTTTGCCTTCTTCGGTTTTGTAGATACGACGAGTTGGTTCTCTTGGATATTTTTTGCGATAACATAGTACGGTGTCGTATGGGTAGTGGTTGTCGAGATAGTAAAGCCATGCCGTTCGCCGAGTGTATAGAACCATACACCATCGTGTGTGCCGATGACTTCCCCACGTTCGTCCACGACGTCTCCCTGCTTCATCTCTATATAGTGAGAGAGGAATTCGCGCATGTCGACGTCGCCGAGGAAGCAAATCCCCTGACTATCTTTTTTGACTGCAGTAAATAAATCGGCTCGTTCAGCGATGCGACGCACCTCGCCCTTGTCGAGATGCCCAATCGGAAATCGCACATGCCCAAGTTCCTCTTTGGTGAGCATCCAGAGGAAATAGGACTGATCTTTTGCAGTATCAATACCCTTCACCAGACGATTATTCTCAACACGAGCATAGTGTCCGGTTGCGACTACATCTGCGCCATGAGCCTTGGCATAGTCCCAGAGTGCCCCGAACTTGATGACACGGTTGCATAGTACGTCAGGGTTTGGCGTGCGACCCATTTTGTATTCGGCAATCATATAGTCCGCCACACCATCCTTATATACCTGCTCTGCATCGAGAAAATGAAATGGTATGTCGAGCGCTGCGCAGACTCGCATCGCATCGCGCTTCTCGGCAAGCCACGTACACGGCATCCATTCTGGTGACCACGTCTTCACAAAGACACCATGAACTTCATGTCCCTCTTTTTTGAGAAGGTGTGCAACAACAGACGAGTCGACCCCGCCCGAAACCCCCACAAATATTTTCTGCTTCTTTTTCATTACAAAAATGATACTACCACGGAATACATTATTCCAAATTCAACAATTTCTTAAACAGCTCATAGGTTGCATATGCATCAGCAAACGCACTATGGGCTTTTTTATTTTCGATTTCAAACCGCTCACACAGTGAGCGAAGTGAAAGCTTGCCCATATCGTCGTTGTTGTGGAGTACACCAAATGCGAGCGCGATGGTGTCGAGCTTGTGATAGTGCATTTTACTCTCCATACCATAGCGCTTGAGGTTGGCCTCGATGAATCCGTAGTCAAAGGTCACATTGTGCGCAACAAATACTGCACCGGCGGTTTTCTCCACAAATATTTTGAGTGCTTCTTCGATACTGACTGCAAATATCCAATCAGCAGGATCATAGCCGTTGACCCGCAGTGCGATAGGGTCCGCGTCTTCGATACGTTTGGGCGCAATCTTGAGATCGATCTCATCGATGACCGTTAGTACGTCATCTTTGAGGCGCGCGATGACAACACCGAGTTCGATAATTTCAAAATCATCGCGGTCAATACCGGTCGTTTCTATATCGACAAATGCAAGTGGTTGTTGGAGGATCATTTTAAATATTTTGCGATATTTTGCTTATGTTCAATATATGTTTTCGCATAATGAATCGCTCCATCGTCGTCATGGAGGTAGTAGAGATACGGAGAACTCTCAGGATAGAGTGCTGCCTCAATCGATGCAAGCCCTGGGTTCCCAATCGGTGCCGGAGGCAAGCCTTTGTTTTTGTACGTATTATACGGTGAGTTTGTGGCGAGATCAGCCCTCGTGAGATCCTTGCTTTCTTTCCCCAAAAGATAAAGGAATGGCGCATCGACTTGTAGTGGGATACCACTATCGATACGTTTCCAGAGGATACCAGATATGATGGCACGATCGTTTTCACCACGAGCTTCTTTTTCAATGATTGATGCCATGATGATGAGATCCTTTTTTGATCGGGATGATGCTATGATATCTTTTTCGAGCCGAGCGGTCTTGGTAGTGAAATTACGACGAAGTGTCGCCACGATGGCATCAGGTGTCACCGATGGGAAAAATCCGTATGTATCAGGAAAGAGGTACCCTTCGTAATCGTTGGCAAGCGTCAAAAATAGTGACACATCAAATGAATCAAATGTTTGTGCGAGGCGAGCCGCTATTTGTTTGTTGGTAAACCCTTCGGGGAAGGTGACTTTTTTTCGGTCGATACCAAACTGTCGTCCTGATATCCGAAGTGCGATCTCAAACGATGACACCGGTTGCGCAAAATAGTACTCTCCCTGACTCACTCTCTTTTCGCTTCCCAATGCAATCATAAATATTTCAAAAAATCGCGGTGAGCGAATCGCTGAAGCATCAGTGAGTTCGCGTGAGACTGAGAACAATGTTTGTCCTGGCTCAATCGTGAGTCGATATGGTACGGGAAAATCAGTTGGTGCGATGAGGAATGAACGGGAAAAGATCACAAGTAGAGCAACAGCACCGACAAAAACAATCAGGTAGCGCATCCGCCGTTTGTAAGAAAATTGAAAATCCATATATTAAATAGGAAGATTTGCTGGCGGCTCCCCTTTCTTGGACTCAACACGAAGAACGTTCGGAGTTTCAGCGACACGACCCGGCAAGTGGTAGATAGTGGCGAGCTCTTCACTCGAGAGTACAAAGCCTTTGGAGCCAGATGCTTCAGGGTGGGTAAAATACTTGCCAATCTTGTCAAAACTAAACCCGCCATAAAAGAACGAGCGAGATTTGTAATCATCGAGGTAACCCTTTTTCATATTGGAAACGACGCTCCCTGTTTCTTTGAGTGTAATATCTTTCCATGGTTCAGTAACTTTGGTCAAATCAGACATCTTCCACGCATTGAGGTCTTCGGTGTTGTACTGACGCCACATACTTGTAAATGCAGTAATCGTGTTGCCACTAAAATGTTCTTTGTCTGCAATATAAAGTACGCGAATCCCTGTATCAAAACCAGGTTTGTTGCGATGACGCTCAATCGCTTCGATCACCCCCTGCTCGCCTCGCCCAAGTTTACCGACGACTGTTTTACCTTCGGCATCTTTGGTATTGGCCTTGGATTTGATCTCTTCGATGACCTCACGACTCTTGTCTTTCCAGCTTTTTTCTTTTTCAATGGCGTCGCCTTTCTTGACCTCATGACGTTTGATCGCTTGTCTGATGTTGATCTGAACCCAAATATGCTCCCCGATACCGATCGAGCCCATGGTCTCAATCGTGGGAGTCATGGGATCAATACGCTGTTCTTCTTCCAGAGAACCAATAGCTTTGTCGAGGCCAAAATCCACATACGTCTTGATTGGATATGGATCCGCTTTTTCAAGCTTGAGGTTATACGCGAACATACTGATTGGGCTATTTTTCTTGAAATCAGAATTCGGAATCTTCTTGGTGTAGTCTTCGACTTCTTTGACTTCTGCCTGCGGATACTGTGCGTACAGTTGAGCTTCAAAAACTTTGCGAAACTTCTTGTGGAACCGTACATAGAAATGCACCTTACCTTCGGTTGAGACAATCTCGAGTGAGTAGTATTGGGCGAGTTCACCCTTCCAGTATTTCTCATACCAGTTACCTGATCCACCACCGTGGAGCGCATTGAAGACGAGCTCCATCGCTGCAGGAGATTTGAAGACATCTTTTGGAGGGACGATCTCAAGCATAATCCAATCAATCGATCGGAGGTAGAGCATGTTCAGATACGTAACCCAAAGATTCCATCCGATCATCACAACAACAACGAGAGCAATGTACACGCCGATGTGGCGCATGATGAGATCAAAAAGTGATGCAGATTGCATGCCTGTAGTATAGCACTCGTGTATTATTTTCAGTACTTGTATTAAAACTTGATTGGAATCCGCATCGTAAGAGATTGATCACTGGGATTGGTCGCCGGAATGAGGATGACGTACCCTGTCGCCGTTGCCGGCGCATCGATAAGTTGAATCGCGGTGTCAAAATGTACGGATGTACTACCACCAACAGTTGGGAGATCGGTTGTTGTAGCTACCACGGTCGTATATGCCGACACTGGCATACCGCGAGCGTCGATGACTTGTGCATAGAGTGCGACACCATCACTACCTATAGGCCAGTTGCACCCTTGTGTAGACCCAATGAGCGTAACAAAGTTCGCCACCCTCTCAAGTGCATGCGGTCGCGCAATCGTGATTCCACACATAGCTGGATCAGGTTTTGGCGTAGTGACAACCTTTGGTTTCGGTGTCTGCTGCTCCTGTGTTGTCGCAGGTGCACCACCTGGAAGTCGCGATAACAACGCCACAATAAGCAGTATTACGATAATAATCTCGAAGGGTTCCCACGAGCTACCTCCACCTCCTCCTTTGTCATCTGCCATATACGACTATTTTGACACACCGTTGTTTATTTAGCTACTGTATATCGTCCGTCTGCAAGCTTCTTGAAATATTTTGCATTCTGAAGGTTAACAAGAATCGTGTTCTTTTTGAGGAAACGTTCTTTCAACACTCGTTCGATGACGTCTTCTTTGCTGAGTGGTCCTTCTTTGACGAGGATTTCTTTGATGACATCACGTACGATGCCTGGCTTGTATCCCCATTCTGCAAGTGCGTAGTATCCGCGACCAACGAGAACGAATCGTGGATCTTTGATGAGCTCGTTGTGTGTCGTTGCGACATGTGTCTTGCGACCAAAGGTGTCGACGATAGCTTTTGCGACTTCACGGAAGTGCATAGGAGAACCATGTTTGCGCATCATAAGGAATGCATAGTCTTTGATGCCACGAGTTTTGATATTTTGACTATCAGCAGGACCCCATTCACCAAGTGGGTTCTGAGCAATTTTCTTTGAGATGTTGAGCCATCGACGTGCGACTTCTTCGTTTTTATACTGATCAGCAACATCTTTGATTTCTTTCAAAAATCGAGTGACGAGATCTTCTTGTGAAAGGAGTTCTTTGTCATCGAGTGTGCGATATACACTGTGGAGTGCCTCATGTACTGCAGTAGAGAGACTTTCATCGACAGACCATCGTCCGTGAAAATGTTCGTCTTCTTTGAGGTTTTTGAATTCATCCCCAAGAACAAGGTAGAACCGAACATGGTTTTGCACTGATTTGTCTTTTGAAATAAACGAGAGAAAATCATCTTCATGCACCATCGCACCGGTAGTTTCCATGAGCGCCTTAAGTTCGGTAAATGTTTTGTGCTCCGTCTTAAACGCATCACTTTTGCGAATAGCAGTTAGTGCCGCATTTTCTATCTGACGAACACGCTCACGAGTGATGCCGTATTTCTTGCCGATCGCTTCGAGCGTCTTTGAGTCCGCAGTGTCGGTAAGTCCATATCGATTGACAATAATATCATGTGCACGATCTTGGAGATTCGACAATAGCCGTTTGGTGACTTGTTTTGGTTTGAAACTGATAACTGCCATAAATTTGTGGTGGATTATGAATTACTCTAAAATACTATAGATTCACTCTATCATGGATGCAAGAAATGTCAAACTATACCATATCCTCGTATTTGACCCTTGTATTACAAGGCCCTCCGTATGTCTCCAATCGTTAGGACAATCATCAAGCCGATCAAAACAAGGAAGCCGATGGTATGAATAATACCCACCGTCGTTGCTGAAAATTTGCGTCGAGTCAGCGCCTCTCCCCACACGACGAGGAGTCGTCCCCCATCGAGCGCAGGAAATGGCATGATGTTGAGCACTGCCAAATTGAGTGAGATAGTTGCGACAAAGGCAAGGAGATATGTCGCACCAAACGTCGCCGCATTGCCCACTTCTTTTGCGAGACCGACTGGGCCAATGAGTCCCGCTGTCGATCCATGACCAGTGAGCAACCCTCCGACAAGTGTGCCGATCGCAGAAAAGATATTGCCGGTGAGTGCGACGGATTGTTTCCATGCCGTTGCAATAGCGCCAAAGAACGGTTCCTTGACGATGCCGATCCGCTCAATACCGATACCCATGAGTCGCCCTGTATCAGATACTGCCGGCTCAATAGTCGCAACACGAGGTACTCCATCATGTGTGTACGCGACAGTAACCGGACCATCTGATGTTTGAATCGCAGTGCGAACCTGATCAGTATCAACCGTGGTGAGCATCACTCCGCCGACTGATAATGATTGGATCGTATCGCCCACGGTGATACCCGATGCTTCAGTTGGACTTCCTGCGACGACACCGATGACTGTCGGCGTTCCTGTTGGTGTCATACCCGGCATGCCGATCGTATACGCAATAGTAAAGAGGACGAGTCCGAGAACAAAGTTGCAGACAACCCCCGCAACGAGCACGATGCTTTTGATGTACCACGGCTTGCTTTCAAACTGACGTTCATACGGAACAGTGTTTTCGGCACCATTTTCCCCTGCTATTTTGACAAAGCCACCGATCGGAAGTGCGTTGATAGAATACTTCGTCTCGCCTTTTTTGAAACTCCACAGTCTCGGCGGTATACCGAAGCCAAATTCTTCGACGAGCATGCCACTCTTTTTGGCCGCGATAAAATGCCCCCATTCATGCACAAGGACGGTTACCAAGAGGACGAGGATAAATAAGATGATAGTCATGAAGAGGTATTATACCGTATAAAAATAAAAATACCCCTTCGTATAAACGAAGGGGTAACATCTTTGAATTAGTTTCTTAATAAGCTAACTCTTTTGTTGTTGGTAGTGCTAATCTTATCAATGTCTCACACTTATGATACTTAAGCTGACCACATAACGCCTCGTAGCCTTTGTACTCTTTACATCGTTCAATTTCTTGAATGCTTGCAATAAGAGTTTTGAGAATTGAATCATTGAAAGTACATTTCAACGCTCTCTCAATATGCCATAAAGCATTTCCGAAAGATTCTGTGGATTGCCATTTCATGTGCTGTTTGATGTCAGATATATCAAACAGATCCACAAAATTCACTTTCGTGATAAGAATGGCTCTGTTCAATTCTGATAATTCTGAACAATCTAACACTTTTAAGATGAAACAAACATCATTCCATGTTGGTTTGTATTCTGAATCATTGATCTTTGTAAGCAATTCCTGTGCTTTTGTAGCTCGCTCTTGTTGAACCTTTTCTATTTCTTGTTGTTTCAACAATTGTTTTCTTTCATCCGAATACAACCATATTGTTTTCCGAATCGCATAGTTCATACATATGATGAAAGCCATGGCTACCATCATTATAGGGATCGACAAAAGTACCCATCCCATAGATCCTCCTAACACAAAATGTGTAAAAGAAGTAGATGTAATTACCACTAAGATGACAGTAGTGATAAGTGTTTGGCGAGACATTACATTCTCGTAAAATTTTTTTGTGTTCATTTTTTAATTATTTTATTTTGAAAGAAAATCCAGACTTTTCACTCGCTTGGAGTAGTTTGTGGCCATCCGCAGATGACTTTAAAGTGCCGCTGGTTTACGCACTAACTTGTACATATTATATACTAAAAATACCTTTTTGTCAATATCTCCCTAAGTCCCCTTTACTCTTGGTACATAAAGACTTTTAGCGCTATTACAAGGGAAATAAGTCCAATACAAAAATTAGAAGCAGGTACCCTAAAATTCCAGTTGCTAAAATCAGGGTATACATACCTACCTTCTTTTTCACATTGGTGACTAATTTCAATTCTATAAATAATCTTTGAAATATAAAAAGAAGTGTAAAGCAAATTATTCCTAAAAAGTATGTTGCTTTTAGAGATGTTTCCCATGGAAGATTGGTTTTTGAGGTACTAAACCAGAACAAAACACTACCTACCACAAACAATGTACCGCCCACAATAAAGTTATTCTTTTGTTGATCGTTTTTCAAATTCATATTCATTCATTCTTTTTCTCCCGCAACCCTTTCGCTATTGATGTATATTCTTCAATATGTTTTCTATTTTCCTCAATGGTACGCGGGATTGATTCTTTCATTGTATCAGCTAGCTCCCCGAACATTTCTTTAAACTCAGTCTCCCCAAGAGCAAGCCGGCTTTCTGCTATATCGATAGTTTGTTGTGCTTTTCTTGCCTTATCTTCCCATGCCAAAATTCCTTGTTCTTCTGGGCTGACATTATATCGTTCTGTTTGCCGCTGTTGCTCTTGTCCTAGTTTATGTATATCCCTCTCATCGGAAATTCTTTGCGCAATTTCTTTTGAACTGAAATCTTTTTCTACAGAAGGTTTTTCTTCAATAAGACTTGTCCCTTTGAGTTCCTTTGTTAACCTTTCGATCTCCACTAGATCATTCTCTTTTCTTTTTTGAATAAGTTCAGAGAAACCAATGGTGGGATTTACTTCACTATCTATCTTGAGTGTGTCTATAAAAACCTCTTTGTTTTCAAGAGTTGATTCTTTTTTATTCAATTGAGGCTTTTCGTGCATTTATTGAAACAAAATCTAGTCGCTTATCTTAAGCACAAATCTAAAACAAATATTACGCATCAATATTATACAGCAGCCACAACCACGTATCAATAAGCACGCTTGTTTTACCTAGCTCTGTATCTCCCCTTCTTTACGTTTGAGTTGTGCTTCGAGGGTGTCGTTGGCGGCATCGACGAGTTTTTGGAGGTCGTCTTTGGCATTGCGGAAGGTGTCTTCGGGGAGTTTCAGGTCTTTGAGCTCGTTGAGCATGGCTTCGCGAGCCTTGCGGATTGTGATGCGTGCGTCTTCGAGTTTGTCTTTGGCGATCTTTGCAAGTTGGTTGCGAGTCTCAGTCGTGAGTGCTGGGATGATCACGCGCACACCTTGATCATCAGACGCCACAGAGAAGCCGAGATTTGCACCATGGAGTGCGCGCTCGATATCTTTGATCTGAGATTTGTCCCATGGGACGACGCGCAGTGTCTTGGGGTCTTCGATAGAAACACTCGCAACATTTTTGAGTGGTTGGTAGGCGCCATAGCTCTCAGTCTGCACACCATCGAGGAGTGCCGGTGCTGCACGCCCCGTGTGAATCTGCGCGTACTCTTTGGTAAGCCATTCTTCGGCTTGCTTTGCTTCTGCTTTAAATACTTCTAACGTATACATACCGTCATTATATCACAGCACTCACGACATACTCCATGACGTATTTGGTGGGGAGATTCGCGGCAAACAGCATGTGCTTCGCTTCGTAGATTGTCTGTGATTTGCGAGAGTCGGACTTATAGAGTGTCTCAAGCTCATCGAGAAATACCACTGCCTTCGCCCGACGGGTCGCTGCATCATCTTCACTTTCGCTCGAAAGCTCATCTTTGACATACTGCAGAGCTTGCTCACGCGTCCGCTTCACCGGAACGATAGTTGATCGCTCTGTCTGGATCAGCATGACTCGAGAACGAATCGTGATCGGTACGATATAAGGATACGGGGTGACGAAAATAATCGTTGTCTGTTCATCCGGTTCTTCGAGAGATTTCAAAAGTATCTGTGCTGCGTCCGGGGAAAATATAGAGAAATACACGATGAGCATTCGCTCTCTCCCGTCGCCCTCAGTCGCAAACGAAGCAACTACGTGCGCATGATCAACAGTAAATCGTGAGACAGAAAGTTTCTGCACAATGGCAGTATCTACATCTCGAACGATACCTTCGTATGTTTCTTCATTTCCCTGAACGAGAAATATCCGCTGTGGTTTGTAAGATGCAAAGTTAATCATAGAAGTATTGTAACGCATCAAGCACATTTCTAATATTTTCTAATATTGGAATAAAAAAAGCCCAAAATAGGGCTTTACAGTTTCTAAAAAAATCAATCAGTAAATACTTTCATTTGGTGGCCTGGCTCAATAATGATTCCCTTGTTTACAAAGGGTAGTCCATCGATAACAGGAGGAGTGGTTGTAATAAAGAATAACTTTTTCTCTTCTTTCTGGTTATTAAATTCATCCCAGATTTTCTCCCATAATGCTTCGCAGAAATCTATAAGGATTTCTTCTCTGTTCGCAATCGCGGCATTTTCAGATATCCCGGATATCACCACAAATTCTTTTTCTAGTGACTCAATTTGATTGGTGGATATTTCACGATGTTTTCTCGTTTCGAAATTAAAAAAAACATCGCTCGATTCAATTGAAAGTCTTGCCTGTCCCTTCCAATATGTATTTGAACAGTCGCAATCTCCTATTTCAGCATTTCCACCTGTCCAGGTGTAGTGCGTGACTTCTCCTTGTAGTTGTAATGTATATACACCTGCCGAGAGTGTTAAAGTTGTCATATGTATGAAGTTTTAAAATGAACGAAATTAGTGTCATTTTTTATAGTACTCGTGGAGTATTTTTTGTCAAAAAAGTTGGGGTATAAATACCTTTTATCTCTTCACTAAAATAGAACGTTTGTAATCATCGAGGTGGTCGAGAAGGATACCGGTGCCTTTGACGACCGCATATGATGCATCGTCAGCGACACGTACCTTGATCCCTGTCTGCTGTTCGATGAGCGCGGGCAAGTGCGCAAGTCCGCTTGTTCCACCGGTCATGACAATACCGTTGTCGATGATGTCACTCGCAAGCTCGGGAGGTGTCTGTTCAAGCACACTCTTGATAGCCTTGATGATGAGTTTCAACTCATAGTCAATCGCTTTGACGAGTTCGTTGGTCGTGATCGAGAGTGTCACCGGGAGTCCTGCGACAGTATCGCGACCTTTGACCGAACCCGTACTATCGGGTGTGATAGGAAGTGCTGCAGCAAGTGTTTTCTTTACTTCTTCGGCAGTCTGGTCTCCGATGATGACGTTGTAGGTGCGTTTGATGTAGTCGATAATTGCTTGGTCGAGTTTGTTGCCACCACATTTGACCGACGTCGACGCGACGATGCCACCAAGTGATATCACCGCGATGTCAGTCGTCCCTCCACCTGAGTCAATGATCATGCAACCTTTTGCATCGTTGATAGAAACACCCGCACCGAGCGCTGCGAGGATTGCTTCTTTGACGATGATGGCACTCTTTGCACCGGCCTTCATAGTCGCTTCAATCACTGCTCGACGTTCCGTGGATGTAATACCGGCTGGGACAGAGACAAGTACGTCGGGTTTAAACAGAGAGCTTCGCCCAAGTGCCTTGGTCAAAAAATACCGCAACAATGCGTACGTGATGTTGTAATCAGCAATCGCACCATCCTGCATCGGACGATAGACTGTGATCGTATCAGGAGTCTTACCGATCATGTCCTTGGCCTCTAGACCGATAGCGACAATCGTCTTTGTCGTGCGGTCGACCGCAACCACGGTTGGTTCATTGAGGACGACGCCCTTGCCAGCAACGTATACCAACGTATTTGTCGTTCCCAAATCGATACCGATTTTCTTGCTGGTGCCTAGTTTCCACATAGTAGTACAAATAGTATAGTGATTCTATGTATGTCGCAACAATCATCCCTATTGCCCGCGGTATTCCGTTTGACACACTGACGTACTACGCTGCGTCCCTGATCCCTCTCGGAACCCTCGTCTCAATACCATTTGGCCGGCAACTCATTGTCGGTATCGTCATCGAAAGTATCCCTCTCGCTGAAGCAAAGTCACTTATCAAGCAGGCAGCGTTCGCTTTAAAAAAGGTAAAGCTCGTGCTCGGCCATCTACCCTATTTTGAACAAGCTATCCTCGCACTAAGCGCAACCGCAACTCAGACACTTGCACCGGTTGGTGCCGTTGCCGGTAGTACGATTCCGCCGTTTCTCTTTGAGTACATGCAAGGTGAAAAAATAAATGACGTCCTCGGTGAACACCCCCTCCCTACCAGTTCGTTCGAAGAACATGTCCTCGCAGCAAGAACCCTCGATCGCGCTGATCACTACAAACGACTCATTCGAGGTGCATTTGCCGCAAAGAAAAGCGTGTACTTTGTCGCTCCCACTATTCGCGCACTCGAAACATGGAGCACTCGACTTGAAAAAGGCATCCAGAAACACATCATCGTCCTACATAGCAAGACCACAAAGAAAAATTTGCGTAGCTCCTTTTCTCTCATCAAGACCTCTGATCGTCCGCTACTCGTTTTTGTAACACCGGGATTCTTTTTAATTCCACGCAACGACCTCGGTTTTGTCATCGCCGAAGATGAAGGGAGTACCCTCTATAAAACGAATGATCGCTATGGGATCGATACTCGTATCCTTATCAAACACTTCTGCGAACAGGCACATCTCGATCTCACATGGGGAGACACCATGCCACGACTAGAAACGCTCGCACGATTAGATGGCGATCATCTGCCTCGTACCTACACACCGACGAAGCTCCATATCGTCCCGATCGAACACTACCGCACCACCCTGCCAAGTGAGGTCATGGATCTGATTCGACACGCAGAGAAGAAAAAGTTTCGTCTGTTTATATACACGAACCGCAAAGGGATTGCCCCACTCTCTCGGTGTGCTGATTGTGGGACAGTCGTCTCCTGCCCTGCCTGTGAACTCCCGATGGTACTGCGCAACAAAGTCATGCCCGGTGGCAATCGTGAACGGTATTTTATCTGCACGCACTGTGCCGAAGAACTCCCAACTACACACCACTGTAGCTACTGTGGCAGCTGGAACATCTCCCCACTCGCCATAGGGACCGAGAGTCTCTATGAAGAAATAGTCTCACTCGTTGGTACCGACAACGTCTTTGCGGTGGATGATGACATCACTCCTGATAGCAAGGATGTTGAGTCACTGATTCGCAACGTCCAACAAAAGAAGTTCGCAATCGTCGTTGGCACTGTCAAAGTATTGCCCTACCTCAAAGGTATTCACTACACACTCTTCCCATACTTTGACCGCATGCTCTCGACACCAGCGCTCTCGACCACTGAAACAACGCTCCGTCTCATCATGGAGTGCAACGAGCAATCAAGTGAAGGCGTCATCGTCTGCACCCGCAATCCCCAGTTCCCTCTCATCAAACAGCTCGAGACACAGAAAATAAACGCCATCATCCACGACGAGCTCGCCGTACGCAAAGAGCTCGGCTATCCGCCGTATGGACTCCTCGTCAAAATATCGCTCACGGTCCCTGAAGGACATCGCATGAAAGTCAAAGAATCGATCGAAACATTCTTTGCTGATAGCGATATCACCGCGCTCGCCCCACGTCGTATCGATCTCGGGAGTATGAAGGTCCTTATGGTCTGGATCATCAAGGCACCCCTCTCATATATAGAGGAAGAAGGAGGCCGCATCCAATCATTCCTCGAAACATTGCGCTTCCCGTATAAAATAGAACAAAATCCCGATAGGTTTTAAATAAAAAAAACCCATAAAAAAATGGGTTCTTAATTTATTTAAACAAAAAATCTAATCCTAAACTTCAGCTAATGCTTTAAAAAAGATTTCGATTTCCTGTTGTGTCAAAGGATACTTTAAATCAGACCATTTTCTTGCTGTTAAAATAGGAAATTCCCCGTACGCAATAAATTTGTCTGAAAATTCTACACTGTAAGATAGCGTGTCCTTATTCTCATCTTTGAATTTTGAAAAAACATTTTTAATTGCCGTAATAATCCTCTGTGTTATCGTGGTCAATTCATGTCCAGCTAAATGTGGGTAATAACTGGGTAATTCTACCCAAACAAGTTTATTCTCTTGTTGATCACTACCGATTACAAAATAGAGCTGAAAATTCTTAGCGCAGCGGATTTTTGAAAACCGCAGAATAACATCTTTTTTTGCCATAATTTATGCAGTTTGAATCCCAGTCTGCTCCTCTGGGTTTTTAATGAATTTCCCTGAAATTACAACATTGTATGAATTAAGTCAATAATAGAAAAGTTTGTCAGTAATTTAATCTTGCGCGAGGTAACACTGTATGGTACGATATCGCCCATGCCAACAACGAATGTAGAACTCAAGAAAAACCTCCATGAAAACGGCGTCAGCCTCGTGCGTCGTTTTTCGCGCAAGATGCAAGAAGCAGGGATTATCCCGAAAGTGAAGAGTATCCGCTATGCCGTACGCCCAATGTCCAAGCTCGGCCAAAAGAACATGCGCATCAAAAGCCTCGTGCGTCGCAAAGAAGTAGAACGTCTCAAAAAACTAGGCAAGATGTAATCGATGACACTCGAAGCACACAACCTCACTGTCTCCGCAAATGGTACGCTCCCGAGCGTGCCATTTTTGGCAATCAAAGAAAAAGTGCTGGGTAAACGATACGAGCTCTCTGTCGCTTTTGTCTCCCCCGCCCGAGCTCAAGCACTCAACATCGCACACCGCGACAAAAACTACGTTCCTAACACCCTTTCGTTTTCTCTCACGCCAACATCTGGTGAAATCATCTTGTGCAAGAGTGCAATGCAGAAAGAATACAAAAAGTTTGATATGGATTTTGACACGTACGTCATCTTTATTTTGATTCACAGCATGCTGCATTTGAAAGGAATGACACATGGGAGTACAATGGAACGTACAGAAAGACAACTGCTTGCGTTTTTCACTGTGCGCTAAACTTTTTTATATTTAATGAAACAATCCATTGCCGTCGGTATTGATATCGGGACATCCCTCACACGTGTTGTTGTATGCGAGGCTGAAGCAGTCGGCGAGAACCTTCCTAGTATCCTCGGTGCAAGTATCGTCCCAACCAAAGGGCTTCGTCACGGCTACATCATCAACAGAGACGAAGCCGTCGCAACAGTCAAAAAAGCGCTCCAAGAAGCGGAGCGAGAAAGTGGGCAACGCATTCGTACCGCGAGTCTCGCTATTGGTGGCATCGGCCTCGGCGCTGAGTACGCACTCGGGAGCGCGATGGTGACGCGTGCCGATAGTATCATCAGCAAGCTCGATATAGAAAAGGCAATCGCCGACGCAGAGAGTAAACTCGAACTTAAAAACAAAGTCATCCTCCATGCCTTTCCTATTCTCTTTAAAGTAGACGGCAAAGAGCTCCCGACTCGCCCCGAGGGTATCCAGGGATTCAAACTCGAAATCAAAGTGCTTTTTATCACTTGTTTCCAGCAACACCTCGACGATCTCCTGGCTGTCGTTACTGATGCAGGTATCAAAGTGACGAGCTTTACCGCAACACCCATTGCGAGCGAGCAACTCCTCCTGACCGATATCCAGCGCAACTTTGGTTGTGCACTCATCGATATCGGCGCGGAGACGGTGTCGGTTTCTGTGTTTGAAAACAGCTCACTCACATCACTCCATGTCTTTGGTATCGGGTCCCTCGACATCACCAAAGACATTGCGCTCGGACTCCGTGTCACCCCTGAAGAAGCAGAAAATATCAAACTCGGTGTGGTGAGCTTCAATTCTGCGCCAAAGAAAAAGCTCGATGAGATCGTCGAGGCGCGCCTCTCTGATATCTTCGAGTTGATCGATAAATATTTTAAAAAGATTGGTCGCAGTGGACTCCTCCCTGCGGGAGCTATCATCATCGGTGGCGGTGCACAAACACAAATGATAGAACAGGTCGCAAAGCACATGCTCAAGCTCCCGGTCAAAATCGGCTTCCTCGAATTCCCTATCCAGAGCGGTACGAAAACCAAAGACCAACGCCTGCTCGTTGCCTATGGTGTCGCCACTGCTACGATTGATCGCATCTCTACAAAAAATGGTCATATTACGACTAACGACGCCGACGGATTCCTCGCAACAATCAAAAACTTTTTCAAACAATTGATGCCGTAATAAAAAACCGTCACCCCTTTTTGGAGGTAACGATTTACTTCTTCGAGTATCACTCACATTCTAATTGTTCTTTCATATTTTCGATATTGAGCATACCGATTGAATCAATAGATGTTAAGTAATTGAGCGCATCGTGTATTTCAGCACGATCAGAACATTCTAACAACATGCTCACATATTCATTATGAGCATCATCGAAAGCCTTGGTTTTATACATCCCACTATCTGCTAGTTCTTTTAGATGCTCAAGTGTTTCTTTTAAAGTAAGTTTTGTAGCTATCATAAATTTTATTTTTTATACTCTAGCATATAAAATTATATTGTCAATGTATCATTGCACTCTTTGCCAGTTCTGCTAGTATATGGTCTATAGTAATAACTCCCCGTGGAAAGGGACAAAAACCATATGGCAAAAATCATCCCCGAAATTGAAACCGCAGCCCGTATCAAAGTTATTGGTATTGGTGGATCAGGTAAAAACGCCCTAAACCACATGATGGAAAACAAAGTCCGTGCGGTTGAATTCGTGGCGATGAACACTGACGTGCAGGATTTGCACAACTCACTCGCAGAGAAAAAGATCCACCTCGGCAAAAACCTCACCAAAGGACTCGGTGCAGGTATGAACCCAGAACTCGGTGCGCGTGCTGCAGAAGAGACCAAGGCTGAGATCCAAGATGCCGTCAAAGGCGCTGACATGGTCTTCATCGCCTGTGGTATGGGTGGTGGCACTGGTACTGGTGCTGCATCAGTTGTTGCGCGAGCCGCAAAGGAGCAAGGAATACTCACTGTCGCTGTCGTCACCAAACCATTCTTCTTTGAAGGCAACCAACGCATGCGTATCGCAGAACAAGGCATCGCAGACCTTGAAAAGGAAGTTGATGCGATCATCGTCATCCCCAACGACCGCCTCCTCGCCATCGCTGGCAAAGACACGACGTTCAAAGACGCATTTGCAAAATGTGACGAAGTCCTCCGCCAAGCAGTCGAGGGTATCTCCGAGCTCATCGCCTCTCCTGGTATCATCAACGTCGACTTCGCCGACATGAAAAGCGTCCTTACAGACGCAGGTACTGCGCTCATGGGTGTTGGATTTGCTTCAGGTGACGGCCGTGCTGAAAAGGCAGCGATCCAAGCCATCAACTCTCCCCTCCTCGATATTTCCATCAACGGCGCAAAGGGTGTCCTCTTTGCCATCTCTTCCAACGACGACCTCACCATGGCAGAGTTCCAAGATGCTGCAAAGGTCATCACTGAATCTATCGACAAAGATGCTCGTGTCATCATTGGTACAATCCTCGACGAACGCATCAAGAAGGGTGAGATGAAAATCACGGTCATCGCGACAGGTTTCCCGAGCGATAGCGGCAAAAAAGGAACGCTCTTTAGCCCAAGTGGTCGCGAACTATTCAACAGACAAGATACCGCTAATGGCGATCGATCCGAAGAAATAAAACCAATGGTACAGAAACCTGAAATCAAACCCATGGACGCAGAGCTCGCTGACACCGAAGGTGTTGATGAAGATCTCGATAACTTTGGCGCAATCCCAGCGTTTCTTCGACGAAACAAGAAGTAGTCGCTCAAAGCCAATGTATCATTATTGCCGTCGCGTATTTTTCTGCTGAAAAATCGCTCCTTCTCAGACCAGTCGTCTTGCGAAAGACGGCAAAACGATACATTGGCTTTTCGCTCGAGTAAAAGAGTGAGCAAAATCGAAGTGTGCTCGAGAAATGCCTTGCGCAGGCTGACTGAGCCGAGCAGAGCAAAAAGCCAGCAGGCTTTTATGTGTGCATTTTGAGAATACACTTCGATTTTGTGAACGACCCTGCTATACTCAAAGTCATGAATTACGAACTCATCATCATCGGTGGAGGCCCTGCAGCATGTGCCGCGGCAGTATACGCAGCTCGCAAGCGCATCCAGACACTTCTCATCGCTGAAGAAGTCGGTGGTCAATCCTCGGTCTCAGACACCATCTACAACTGGATCGGCACACCCCAGATCAGTGGGACCGACCTCGCCAAGAGTTTCAAGGCTCATATCGAAGAATATGCGAAGCCTGAGCACACACTCACCCTCATGCTCGGCAAACGGGTCACTGCAGTGAGCAAAGACACTGCAGATACATTCCTCGTGACTGTAGATGGTACACCAGAGCCACTCACTGCAAAAAGCGTTCTCATCGCTACGGGCTCAAGCCACCGCAAACTCGAAGTCACCGGCGCAGACAAGTTCGAGCACAAGGGCATCATGTACTGTGCGACCTGTGACGGCCCCCTCTTCTCCGGTATGCCGGTTGTGGTCATTGGTGGTGGCAACGCGGCTCTGGAAGCCGTATTGCAACTCTCACAGTATGCCGAGCATGTGACGCTCCTCCATCGAAGCGAAAAGTATCGCGCGGACCAAATCACGGTCGACAACGTTGCCAAGCTCCCCAACGTCACCCTCAAGACCAACATCGAGCTCATGGAAATCAAAGGTGAGCAATTTGTCTCAGCGGTTGTGTATAAAGAAAAGGATGCGACTGACGCAACAGAGCTTCCTGTAAGTGGCGTCTTTGTCGAGATTGGCCAGATCCCAAGCACGAGTTTCGCGAAAGACATCGTCCCACTCACCCAAGACGGCAAGATTTTTGTAGACTCGATGAATCAGCGCACCAAGATGTTGGGTATCTGGGCGGCTGGCGACTGCACCAACGGTCTCTACCACCAGAACAACATCGCAGCCGGCGACGCCGTCAAAGCCATCGAGGATTTGTACGTTTGGCTGAAAACTGGTAAATAAAACCAAGTGAGTACATGGAAAGGTGGCAGAGTGGATAAAAGGCAAACTGCTTTGCGTTTTATCCGAGCGGAGCAAGGTGGCGAACACGATGTCACCGTTCCGGAGGATGACAAATACGAAGTATATTTGGAAAGGTGGCAGAGTGGTCGAATGCATCACTTTCGAAAAGTGACATCGGGGTAACCTGATCGAGGGTTCGAATCCCTCCCTTTCCGCAAAAAAAGCTCCTTTTCAAGAAGCTTTTACGGGAAATTTTTCTTCCCAATTTTTTACTGGCTCACCTTCGTACCATTCTTCGCTAGAAGTAACGATTTTCCCCTTTGTGTTATCTCTCGGATCCAAAATTGCAATGAGTGTATCTTCACACCTTTTGATGAAGTCTTTGTATACTATATTGCGTGACAATATAGATTTTTGAATCTCAATAACGGTGATGTGATATTCTCTTTCACCAGGAATTTCCTCGTAATAAATATGTCGATTGGGATAAAATTTATTCCGGATACGGTCCGAAATAATATTAATACTTTTTCCGACATATACATTGATCATCTTATTTTCAAGTGGTAAAAACTCTCTGATAAGGTACCATCCATCACGATTAGCATAGTCCCCGAATGAGGAGCGGCGATGACCTTCAAATTCAATAAACGGCCTTCTCCATGTGAGCTCATTGAAAGGAAAGTTGTCTGACCGCTCTCCTTCTAACCATGGTTTTACTATCTCAAAGTGACTATCTCGTCTAATACGAGAATATTGCCTCTTCAAAAGATTATACATCCGAGAATGATTTTTCTTTTGAGTAGGGACTAATGCAAATTCAACCTTCTTAACTTTATTTTTCAATAAAGAATTATAGATACTTTTTGCACCGCTGTTGAGACATGCTTCAACGGTGTTGAAGTTGTACCTCATGATTCCTACATAATCAATATATCGAGTAACAATTATTCCTGGTTTTTTTGTTGCGCCCTCCAAGAAAACTTGTTGCCCTTTGTATTGATTAGAAAAAGTAGACTGCGTAGAAAATGGTTCGATGAACTGTAGTGTTTCAAATGAAATGCTATTAAGCATTTCATCGCTTAATAGTGTCATTTTATTTAGTTTAAGGTGATTGTAATAGAGCTTTGTACGTATTGTCTCCTATTAATTCGAGTGGGTCAAAGTTGACAAAATAGAGGAAAATAGGAAATAAAAAGTCCGGCACAATATTGTCCGGACACTACCTTTCTTCAAATTTGATACCTTTTTTCAACACGGCGATGAGTTGCCCATACTGCTCTTCAAAGATACCGTGACCAAGCCGCCCGCGCAAAATATCAGAGTACCGAGTCGTAGCAGTATTGGTCTCCGATCTAATACCAGACCACGCCATCGAACACACACCTCGTGGTTCCTTGTTGATATATTCTCCAAGTGCTTGGAAATACCATTCGATAGCATCATAGAGTGACCGCGTTGGTGAGGTACTCACAAAATTATCATTATAGAGACGTTTGTTGTCGCAACCAAAACTTCGTGTAATCCAAATATCAGCAACAACTGCTTCGGTAACACCCACCATAGCTCCTGCAAACCTCCGAATCTTAGGTGCATTCTTCTTGTCAGAATCAATCAGTGATTCTCCTTTCTTTAGTAAATCAAGATTGGCGAGTGATGCATCAAGTACATCTTTGAACATACTCTCCTTCTTTATTTTTTGTCCCTTTTTACCAGTTTCTACCATGTAAATTTTTTCTTCAAAAAATTGATGTAGTACTTTAAAAAATTTTGCAATATTTGTAGGGAGACTACTTCTGATTGAGGTGATAGATAGGAGTGACGCGATAAGCTTCTGATCAAATTCAGGAAACAATTCTGTAATTTCTTTGGTGAGATCCCGATACCAATGCTCATCAACTCTTCCATTGAGGATATACCTCCCGAGCCGAGAAAACATGAGCTTATCAGAGGATTCCGGGAGCTGTTTTCGAAGCGACCGTTTGAACGACCGTATTGATGTAGCTCGTCTCGATAATTCAAATGCGCCATACGCAAGGAGATCGACAAACTCATCTTCAGACATTCGATTAAATGCCCTGAGACGCTTTGTGTGATCTTTGCGAAGCCACTGTGATTCTGATTGGAGATAGACATGAATTTGTTGCTCAATACTGTCGTGGGAATATTTTTTGAGTGGCCAAAGTAGTTGTTTAACAAGTCTCAATTTTATTTCCCAAGAAAGAGTTGGTAATTCTTCAGATCTACTTTGCGAACCCAGCAATAACGCGTGTGGAACAGCAATGAATTCGAGATTTGGGCAAATAGTATTTTCATACCAGGGTAATTCTTTACCATTTTGAACATCAATATGTGTTCGTGTTTTTGGGTAATCAAATAACATAGACTGCTTCATAGGCAATTTTTTCTTTGATACTACGGGAAAGATCTTCTAGAGTCAAAAGTTGACAATACTGCAAAAGGTGCTACGATGGGTGCAGAGTTTAACGGATATTTGGATAAAAGGGTGCTCCCGATAGTTTTCTAAAATACGAGAAAAAAGAATTCTGTTGGGACACCCTTTTTTAAAAAACGATCTTTTGATAACAACATATTGTTTTGGATAGGACACGAGGTGGGGTTTAAAACTAGCTGGGGAGCTAGTAAGTACAGGGGCATTACCGTTTGGTAATGCCCCTTTTTATATTATAGAGGGATCGCCTTCGACTTGAAATTTTAAACTTTGTGGTCACTAGTCACTAAGTAGGGATCTCCCTCGCCTCTCACTGCGCCAGTCGCGCAGTTCGGGCTGGGCACCGCCTCGTCTGTTTCTTCTGCTGAAGAAACATGACTCCGGCGTTCGCTCCCTCACGCAGGCAACGCAGGTTGCCTGCTTACCGTGCACCCAATAAAAATTGCCCGTGTGAACGGGCTCATTTTTAAACGGGTGCACGGTAGAGGGATCGAACCTCTCACCTCAGCAATGTCAATGCTGCGCTCTAACCATATGAGCTAACCGCGCCTGGTTTTGTAGGGAAAATATATCATACTCTCCCCTCTTTTGCGACTGTAGTTGCTTTTTCGTGTAAATATGGTACTATTTTAAAAAACTTTTTATCTCACAAAAAACAACCATTATGTCCTTTCAAACTAACCCCCTTCTTCTTACAGATGCTTCAATGGCTTTTTTCCCTATCATTTATGGGGCAAAAGACAGACACATTATTCCAAACAAAGCTCGCGAAGAATCTTTCGCAGGTATTGCTCTTTTAGAGCAAAGAGTTCCACATCGTATACTAGTTACCGCAGCCGAAGGTAAAACGTTGATCAAAAAGAAAGCCTTGGTATTTTCTGTATTTTCTATTGATGAAGACCAGTCCCCAAAAAATATTTTCGGGTATTGGGAAAAAATCAAAGAATTACAAAATCGTTTTGTGGTATGGAATATTGTTCCGCAGGCAGTGTACAATTTCTTAAAAAATGAATGTTTTGAAGGTAAGAATGATATCTATTATCATGACCCCTTACTCCAGAAGGAACAGCATTTGTTCGCTGTTACAGTAAATGGCAGGATCAGAACATATCGCGTCGAAGACCCTTTTACTGAAAGGAAGAACTAGTGGGGAACCTAATTTAGCTTACCAAGGAGCGCTTTCACAGGCTCCTTGTTTTTTTATAAAAAATTTGTACAATAGTACGCACATGGCCCTATCGTCTAACGGTTAGGACAGAAGCTTTTCAAGCTTTAAATCGGAGTTCGATTCTCCGTAGGGTCACCAACTCGTGCTAGCACGAGAAGCTTCAATTTAAAGGGTTTTTTAGGTTGCCATTTTTAGCACCCTTTTGAGAATCGAACCTGGCTTAAGCCACTTTTTTCATTAGATACCGTGCGATAGAATTTCGAGAAAGCTCTTCTAATGAATTAGAGTATCTCTCTGGTACGCCAGCATCAATAGTACCCTCATCCTGCCAATACGGATGGTATGGTTCGAGCTCTTTGTTGGTAGCAGTTTAGTTTAGTATCGAAGGACCAGGAGGGGTTAATATGTGACACGGTGTAGGGTTTGAGTTAGCCCGAGCTGTGTTAAAATTTGCTACAATATAAAAATGCAGTTAGCTAACACTTACACAGATCACAAAGGAAATACATTCATCTTTGAGTATACCGACGCAGACTCCTTTGATCATTTAGATAAAACGAAATGCACTCAAACATATGGAGTTTGTTTTTGTGATGGAAAAATAGTTTTTGGATATAGTGGAGGAAGAAAAGAATATTGCCTCATTGGCGGAACTATTGAAGAAGGTGAATCATTTGAGCAATCCTTAAGAAGGGAAATACAAGAAGAATCAAATATGGAAATACTTTCATTTAAACCAATAGGATATCAAAAGGTGATAGATATGAAAGATCAAAGTTTCAAATATCAACTCAGATACATGTGTGTAGTTAAGCCACTCGGTCCATTTCTCGGCGATCCTATGGGGGATATTGTGGAAATAAAACTAGTTACTCCTGAAGATTATAAAGAATATTTAAAATGGGGAGATATAGGAAACAGGATAGTAGAGAGATCTATTTCGTTTTTATAAAATCATGGAATTTTCTACACTAAATAAGATCTCCCTACTCAAGACTGCCCTTGAAAAAGTAGATAATTTTTCTGCTGAGTTTGGTCCTCAAATAGAAAATATCTCTAATCAACACAAGGCTAATGGTGGTCACCTCGAATATGCGTATGTTCAACATTTCCATAAAGAAATTGTCGGTCTCTCAAATCTGTTTCAATATCTTCTAAAAGATGATTTTAACCAGAAGTACGTTTTCTTTGCTGTGAGAGGATCGTTTGAAGTTATTTTTTACTTAGAATATGTATTGAGATTGGCAAAGGACAATAGTCATAAAGTACTCGAGTTACTTTCTCGGGATATGGCACAAATCGGAGCCGCACTCGATGTCGCAATTCCTCCAACTGAAGAACATAGTATGCATAAAACCCTAAAGGCTGTTGACGTTGTAAATAAAATCCTCAAGACTGATTTTGATTTAGCTAAAATAAAGTCAAACACCAGAGTGTTCCCGTCAATAAAAGATTTGTGTGATAAAAGCTCACTTAATATTAAGGATTTAAAAGGATCAAGTATGTATAGTATCTATGCTCTCTATAGTGAGTCAAACCATCTCCGTTTAGGTAATCAGCATGCAATCACTGATGATGTTGATTTGTTAAGCTGCTGGGCTTTAGAATATTTCTTAGAAATCTATATCAAATTTTACCAACAGCTTATAGAGACTAAACTATTTTCTGATACCTACAGTAATGATCTGCAGAAGATAAAGCAATCCATAGGCATGAATTGGTAATCCTAACTTAGTAGTTTCAATTGCTTGTCTTTCAGTACTAACTTGCTCTTCAAACACCCCAGCAAATCTCTCTTCTCAAGCATATTTCCTTCTCACCAAAAATCCGATTCTGATTGGTCTATATTTAACTGAAACGTTTGAGCTAGCCATAGTACGGAATGGTTTTAGATTACTCCGCCTCAAACGACCCCCTCGCAAGTTCCAAAAACTCGCCCTGTGTCTCTGGCTTATTTGCATAGTGCATCGAAATGATCTTGCCAATCTTTTTGAATTTCTTTGCAAACTCAAACGCTTCGCGCGGGCCAAACGTATAGTGCGTGCCAACCGGCAGAAGCGCGTAGTGCACTTCGAAATTGGTTACATCAATCCCTGACTCGTAGAACATATCACCCGCAAAGTATATTTTCTGACTATCAGCAGTGATGAGAAATCCGAAGTTTTCTTGGAGTGGTACTGACACATTTGGGCCATGATCGACGTTGAAAAATTGCACGGTAATATTGCCGATCGTGATGAGGTCACCGACTTTCACTTGCACTATTTCCGATGTCAGACTTTCTTCTCCGAGTGTTTCAATACACTCATGGTTGAGATATAGTTTCTTGGGGTTGATTTTCTTGATCTGATCGAGAGAAAAATGATCACCATGGATATGCGATATAAGCATCGCGTCAGCGGCGATGCCTTCAAGTTTCTCCAGAGGCGTTTTGTTGCCAATATCAAAGGCGAGACGGAAACCGTTCTCAGTCTCTAAGATAAACCCTGATTGTTCAAATTTCGTGAGCTTCATATACCCATTTTACCATTTTTCTAGACTCTCTGCTTTAAGGAGATTTTCTTGTTATTAAGGCAGATCTCACTCTTCAAACACCTCAGAAACTCCCGTTTCTCGTCCACTGTTCCCTCGATCAGGATAAACTTAGCATAGTTCCGTATATCAATATCCTTCACCGCCACAGCCGTCTTTGTGCCAAGGAGCATCTGTTCAAACTTCTTGAACCGATGCACTTCTGCCGTAATTTTCTCTCGCATTGGGACGGTCTGTATTTCCAGATCGTCCATGAGTCCTTGGAGTTGTACGATTAGATCATCTTCATTGACATACCCGCATAAACATTGTGAGTCCCGTATGCGTGTGCACTTGTAATAGACATAGCGGTGGACAGTGCCGTTCTTCTGCTTTTTGAATTTCTCGTCTGCAGTGATGCCCGAACCGCAAAGTCCACACGTCATGATCTTGGTGAAGGCAAACTCCTTTTGTTCAGACCTCGGTTGGAGTGTTTGATTTTTAATCTGTATTTGGACAAGATCAAAGAGTTCTTTGGTGATGATCGGTACATGTGCGCCGTTATACCAGTTGCCTGATTCCTTTGGGAATTCAAAGCGACCATAATAGAAGTGATTTTCGAGGATTTTGTAGAGGTTACCCAAACTCAAGTGCATATTCGCTTCGGTCTTGAAATCGATATCATCTTTGAGCCAATGGTATATCTTTCTTCCGCTCCACCCGTCATAGCCGACTTTCTCAAAGATTTGCTTGATGATCGGGGCACGATCTGGATCAATGACGGATTCACACTTCTGGTCAATGCGTTTGTACTTTGTATATCCTGTTGGTGGACGGCACGGCCACAGACCCATTTCAACTCTCGCGCGAAGTCCACGCTTTACATTGATGCTCTTGTTATCGTTCTCAAGCTTGGCTTGAGAACACAGGATCATCAATAGGAATTTCTCATTTGGAGAGTTTGAAAAAGTTTGTCCATATGTTTGAATATGAATCAGTTTTTTCTGATCCATGAGATCGACAACGGTACCCAGATCACCAGCGTTTCTACTCAACCGATCAGGTGCCCATGTGAGGATGCCGTTATAAATACCTTTTTCTATTTCTTGTAATAGTTCTTTAAATATCGGTCGTTGTCCTGATTGTTTTGCTGAATGAGATTCTTTTTTAATAGCAACTATATTTAGATTTAAACGATCCGCTATAGCAGTCATTTCTTTGGCTTGAGATTCAATAGACAGCGCTTGGAGCTCATCCGATTCACTCGACTTTCTACAATATAGACAATATCTGATCCGTACCTCGCTCATTGAGACTGGACTATGTATTTTGCCAATAACGGCGGTTTCCATACCTATATTAATGACAGACTGGTTGGGGGTGTATAGCTATGCAGACTAAGGAATTCGTAGTGTGGTCGTGTAGGTTTTTTATTAAAAAAAGCCGTCCCAATTGGAACGGCTTGTAAAAATGTACAGAGACTAAGCAAGGATGCTTCCTACCTGTTTGAACTCTTTGGCAAATACTTTCGTAATTGCTGAAAAGCTATGCTCATCCATATCATCAATCGCCATTTCGACAATTGCTCCTGCAAAATCGCGTTTTGCATTGAGTTGATATGCGATGTTATTAGCATCAAGTAATGGTTGAAGCTCTGAAAGGTTTCCATCAGACCAAAGTCTGATTTCTTTCCCTTCGGCTTCGTGCTTCCGTAGAAATTCCAGTACCGCATTGTTCAATGTACCATTGCTGAAAAGCGTGCCTTCCATGTCACAGAAAATACCTGAAAAGGTTTCTCCTTTGCGTACCTCTTCGCGTTTTGCGGAGGTTTCTTCAAGGAATTGAAGAATGAAAGCATCATCTTTATCGGCTAGCATTGGGAATGCTCCTTTTGCTTTTGCAATACCATTTGTTACGCAATCCGTTTCCCAGTCATTTCGTGGCTGTAATGGATTCGGTGCCTTTTTAATGTCATGCCAGATACCGCTTAATTCTCCTGCAATGTGCTTGTTTAAGGCATCTTGTGTAGAACTTGAGTCAATATCTATGCTCTTTGTTTGAAATGCTGTTGCAAGTGTTTCAAGCGAAAATGGCATTTCCAGCAATCGTACGTTTGGCTTTGCCAGTACAATATCCAGTTTTTGATGGTTCTTGCGAAGGTACTCAACTGGAAGTACGTGGTACAGGATGATTTTGCAGTTTTGGTCATTGATAAGCATGTTGTGTGCCATAACAATTCCTTTACAAGACTGCATCTTCGCTCCACCAATTGTGTTTTCTACAGCAATGATTGTTGTATTACTGATCGGCTCAATATCAACATCACTTTCGAGAAGTGCTTGTTTCATTGAAGCGGCAACGTTTTCGCTACTGCAAAGGATAGTTATGGTATCCAGAATTTCTTGCTTACTCATTATATTTAGATTTTTGAATGAACAAATGTATTTCACAATCAAACCACAAATTGCTTTATGGGTTGAATAATGAGGGCGAGTTTTAAGGCTCGCCCAAAATTCAATTAAACTTAATCTCACGTTCAAACACTTCTCTCAAAACAGACTTAATGTACTCAAGGTCACGACTGGTTCTCATTACAAACCAAATACTCCTGCATCCGTAATTGCCTGTACTAAACATTTCGGGAACAATGTCGTCAAAATGTTTAGTTGCTCTTACAAATGCATCCCAGAATTGATAGAGACACGTACGTCCTCCATTATCAAAACTTTTCTCACCACTAAGTTGTTTTGGGACCTCGTTACAGTAATAGCTCCTGCAATCACAGTTCGAGTCACTGAACTCATCTGGGGTACAAATAGGACTTAATGCAAGCAGGTGTGAACCACCTGACTTCCATATTCGCCTTTCTCTGTATTGGTCCCCAAAGAATCCACTACCCATCAAATTGAACGTTAAAACTAATTCAACTGTATTAACCTGATTCTGTGAATCGGCACCAGCTCCATTTACGGTCACTGGATTTGAAGTATTGTTTGTCATAATTTTTCAGATATGTAAATTCAAGGAATAGACCCTGAATTCTATGACAAATAAGTACTAACGATTCTCGAAAAAGGCTTATTAAAGAACTGGATGAAGTATAGCAGAAATACCTTGACTTGTCAAGACATTTGTGCTACAATATATTCCAATAAATTACGTTCCTTAAACATTATAAACTATGATATCTTTCGATCAATTCAAGGCGAAAGCCATGGATACATTCCGAGTAAAAGGAACTGAGTCAGGGTACAAAGATCCGATATCGTTTCTTTATTCTCTATCATGGAATATTCCCAATGGTGTAGCATTCTCCGAAGAGAAAGTTGCAGAAATGAACATTGGTTTTGATGATGCAGGTTGTTTTGGTAGAGCACTCAAAGCCGCAGTATTATGTGAACAATTTTTTCCTACACACACGATGTATGCAGGAGAGGTTTGCGAAGATTTACTGCGGTCAATGATATTAGAACAAGCATGTGCAGAAAAATGGAACGACGAAACCTACATTGCTGAACTACTACAATATGAGAGTCCTCATATTGTGATTGTAGATGAGCAAGGAAGACAATTCGATCCGATTTTTGCAGAGCTAAGCGCTGTGCCAACCCAACTCTCTCACCCTTCAGTAGGCAAGCTTGATTTATGGAAGGGGTTATATTGCTCATACCTGGTAAGTCAGGCGTTGTCATATAGGACTTCAAATGTCAGAACATACCAAACGATTTTGGAAGAAGCGTTCTCTGTATATCCTGAAATGATTCTTGTTAAAGAAAATTTAGCAAGTATGTATTGTCTTATCGGACAGTACGAAAAATCAATTCACTATGCAAAGGAGGCTTCCCAAAAGCGCAAAGATGCGAAGATATTGATGTTTCTTTATATGATGACCGATGATGAGGTATACAAAACTGAAATCATCGAGCAGTATGACAAACAGATGTTTCATTTCTTAACCAAAATGTTTACTCCATGACACGACGGGACTTGTCACCCATTATGCAGAGGGCGTACGACGCCCTTCCAGAAAACGAACGTGAAGCGTTCATGTCCGAGCAAGAACAAATGCGGAGTCAGATGATACGAGGCGCAATTGCTCAGGTACAAGCACGCAACACTTCACACAATGCCGGGAAGCATGTGCTGGAAGCGAAAAAAAGAAATTGATTCCCAAAGGTCAAATGGACGATACCTACTAGTAAAATCGTCCACATTTTAGAGCTCATGAATATTTCGTGGTCTCTAAATGAATCTGTTCATTCACAAAAACTACATAAACATGCAAAACGAAATTAGCATTAAAAAAGTACGTAAAAATACTGCTTCACTCCTTCATGGAAAAATGTACATCATTCTTTCTTTGACGGGGTTAGTGTGTATCCTTCTGTTTATTTTTGTATTCAACCCCATCAATCACCCATGGGTAGTCATACTGTTTGCGATTATTGCGTTTACGCTTGTGCTATCACATCCTATTTCAAGGCTCATAGCCAGAAATAGCAAAAAGATGCAGATTGCATATGTGAAAGACATGATAAAAAGCAATAAAAGCATGGCTCAATTTTTTAGAGACCAGGTTGCAGTCTACAAACAGGATATTGTGGGGACGTCTGAGACGGTGTTCAAAAAAATAAACGATGATTTTGGAACACAACTCGCAGATATCGACGTTGAAGAAGAAACTATCCGTTCTCAGATGAAAACTCTTTTGGAAAAAGCCTGGAACGCAGCACAGGAGGCATTGCGAAAGACGAAAGACAATGACACAAAAGAAGAAATCAGAGAGCGCTATAAGCAGTATAGCGACAGTCACCTGCAAAGCACGGAAGAATTGATCACCCTCCTTAAAGAAAAGAGAGAAGCGACATCTACCGACTGTGAGGAAAGAATCGAGTATGCACTCACTGCACGCGAACGACTTGTAGAGGAGTATTACAATGATGTCGAAAAGGTAGCAAAGAAATACGAATCACAAGCAGCAGAATGGGAGGACTTTTTGCAGGAGAACTACAACTAAATCAACAAGGACCGGAAACGGTCCTTTTTTAATGCCATAGAGTGGCGAATTTATGATTTTGTATAACAAATACTGACTATTTACATATCAATAATAATGTGTTATTATGATTCTAGATATTCGATCTTTAAACAATTAAAACTGAACATATGAAATATTATAGTTATCAGAATTTCTTTCTAAGGAGCCTTGATAAAGAGAAAGGCTATACCCTTCTGGGAAGTCTGGTTGTCCTTGGTTTATTTTTCTATTTTGGAAACAGGGTGACTTTCGGTGAACTCACGTACTGGTTCTTATGGATATGTGCGGCTATTATCGCAGTTGCCATCGCTGTATATGCATATTCCTCATTCAAAAACGCATCAAAGAAAAAGTACATTCAATTTCTTGTATGGGAAAAGTCTGGGTTGATGCAAATCAATATTGACTATACTGACAACATAATTGAGCTTTTGAAGCAAATGCAGTCTATCAGCAATATAGACCAGAGAAGGAAAATAAATTTTATCGAGGTATGTAATTATCTTGATCTACTGAATATTGCTGAGGATAAGTTTGAGGAAGCAAAAGCACTGCTCATTCAGGAACAAAAGTATGAACTAATTAAGGATCTGGAAGAACTTCGTAAGTATTCTAGTAAAAGAGACAATGTCGTTTCTATTCATGATGAGATTGAAGCAAACGCAGACGCAATACTAGCAGTCGCTCCTGAAATATTAGGACTTATCGAAGAAGTTAGACAACGCCGGAAAGAAGTTGTTGCCCAAATTGACTGGTTAACCAAAGAGCTCGAAAGGCTAAATTGGTGAAAGGTTATTTACTAAGCCCTGTTATTGAAACAGGGCTTTTTTAATTCAAAAATAAGCTGTTGGTAACTTCCTCTGTGATCCAGTGATACTGCGATACAATGTCCTAGAATAGTATCGGTCAAAATGGTACTATTTCGCTACAACTAAATATTAGTCGACCTAACCCCTTTGGAAATAAAGGATATGGTCGCAAATCCCAACGAAGATACTGAACCCCGCGTTCAGCTTACTCTTCGTTGGGTCATATCGGGAAACTGGTATGTGGACGCAAGTCCGAGCTGGCGCGGGGTTCTGTGCATCTACAGATACCCCGTCTAGCCTTTATAAGCTAGTTTTTATATTTATGGAACAAAACCCAACGAAGAAATCATGGATCAATCGACACCCGATTTTAACAACACTCGGAGTATTCGTATTGTTAGGGATGATTATATCAGCATCAAGTGATGACAAGACAACAAGCAGTACATCATCTAATAATACTCAAACAGCACAAGAAGTTACCGCTATAAAACTCGACTCTGAAACACTCCGTCAGGCATACAAAGCAAACGAAGTAAGCGGAGATAATCAATACAAAGGAAAGCTTGTTGAAATCTCTGGATCAATTGATAGCATCGGCAAAGACATCACTGATGAAGCATACATCACATTCGAAACTCCTGAATCATACTCACTTGATAGCGTACAGTGTATGTTTAAATCCACTGAAGAAACCCAGCTGGCTACTCTCAAGAAAGGACAACAGATAACCGTACAAGGTACGGTTTCTGGAGCGACTATTGGGAAAGTGATCGTGCGGAATTGTAAGGTAGTGTAATACCTTAATAACTTCTGCGGGTATTGAACCACGTGATCTTTGGGATGATCGGTGGCTTCTCAACCATACAAAGTATTAAGTTAGAAAATGCATCGGCGAGATCGTCGTGCTTTTCGACGCCAAAGTTCACGATCTGACTAATCAGCTCTTCTGCACCTGTGCGAGGAAATAGTATCTTCCCTGATTTGATGAGATACGCAGTGAGAATTAGGCGACTACGTTTGTCCTGATTGCCAGGATGCACGGTTCGTACATTATGTACGCCCTCATGTTTGAGTTGTTGCGGGAGCGATCGTTGGTACGCAACATCTTCGATGATGAGCTTTGGGTGATGACCACCTTTGTGATACATCGTGTAAAGAACTTTGCATAACTCAATAGTCTCTGGGAATGTCATGCGTTTGTTAATAATCCCTGGCAGAATATAGAACACTCCCTCGTCACCGTTTCCGATGATCTGTGCTGGCACCATAGCGGTGTAGTCCGCTGTATCTCTCTGTGAGATCGCAAGATCAATACCGATATACGTTCCCATATTGACGTTGTATCCATCCTGATCTTTTTTGTTGTATGGGATGTCGTCATAGTATTGGATCCATTCACGGTGAATAGCCTGGTCTTCTGTAGGGATAATCTTGAGCATATATTCACGCTCCCACGCATACTCGTTACCCATTTTCTTCTTGTCTTCTTCAATATCAAGAAGAGTAGGGTATTTCCCTGGCCACAGAATTTTTCCTGCTGCATCGACGAGTGGGTATGATTTGAATACGCCATTGATACGACCATTCTCTATGTCGCTCTTTAGGCGCATTAGGAGAGAGTCTTCGTGCAATAGGTTCCCTATGACGATTAACCGGGTGTTACGGTCGCCTGTGGGAATGATTTCAGACGTGAGCCATTGATACGTCTTTTTTCGTCCTTCTCTCGTTTTAGTTGAAGCAATGTCTTCCACGTCGTCACAAATGATGAGATCGGGGCGATGTTGGTTGTGGCGAATCCCTCGGATACTTTGCTCAGAAGAAGCAACCGTGATTCGCGCATTTGATTCTGAGAATACGATTGACGTTGAACCCCATTCGTCTGATTCTTCTTTAAAGGGACCGAGGTCATTTTTCAGAATACTATTTGTTTCAAGTTCGCGACGGAGGTTCATCATGTGCTGTTTTGCCTGCATCTGTGTCTGACACAGGATCAAGACAAATTTCTTTTGCTGACGACCAAGAATTGCCCAGACTGGGTATGAGGTGGTGACGATTGTAGATTTTGCAGATCCGCGAAACGATACGACACAAAAGTTCTTCACTGTCTCATCTTCCGTCAGTTGTATGATTTCCCGTTGGAAGTCTGCGGTTGGATATTTGATGTAGTGTGCGAAGTAGAAGTGAAAGAAGTGGAGGTGGCTTTGGGTCGTGATTGCAATGCGCACTTTCTTGTCATGAACCATAGCGTTGATAGTTTCTTCGGGGATAATATTATGATTGTTCATTGGATTGATGTTGGTTAATACCTGCTAATGTTAATGCTTCTCTGACGAGTGTTTCTTGCTCTGGCGTTAAGATGTCAGAAGTGATTTTTGTGGTGACTTCAACTTTGTCTCTGAATTTTGGATTGCGGTGTCGCAACCAGAAGCTGATAGCTGACCAGTTCTTTTCTTTGATCATCGTGAGGAGTTGGCTTTCACTCATGTCATTCACGAGAGCTTCGCCTTCGGTGAGTGCCTCGTCCATTACAGTGGAAAAGGCTTCATCTTCTTTGCGCCAGCGATAGATGGAGTTGCGTGAGAGCCCGACTTTTTCACATGCGACGAGTACAATGGGAATCTTTTTGAGTTGATCTAGGAATTCGTCTCGTTTTTTATTCTTTTTCATATATTGCTTTGTTGCCAGTTAATGCTTCGTACCTCTTGACGATGAGATCACAAAAGCGTTCTTCAAGCTCACAGCCATAGAGGCGCCGATCAAGCTGTTCTGCTGCCAGAAGTGTGCTACCCGATCCCAGGAAGCTGTCTATGATGATATCTCCTGGTTTCGTGCATCGCTTTATCGCCTTCTCATGAAGCGAGATAGGTTTTGAGGTTGCGTGTTCGTAATCCTTTGCGGAAAGTCGTTTTGCAGTCCAGATTTCAATGAACTCATCTACTTGTTCGAGGAGTTCGTTACCAGTACCGAATTCTGGATTCAATACTTCAGTGAGTGAAGTCATAGAAGTTGCAAGATATGGTCGTCCGCGCGTGCCATAAACGGCAGGCTCGTATGCTTTGTTGCAAAACACTTTAGGCACGCAATTCTGTGAGTTCTTGAGCCATAGACATACACGCTTGTTTGCAATGCCCAGTGTCCGGTATACGTCTTGAATCAGACCAATGTAGATTTGGTCACAATAATAGAAAACATGTGTGTCTGGATGAGATACGGTAAGTGATGCAGTGAGACTGTCGGCGATGAATTTCTTGTACTCATCATATGTGCGAGTATCATTTACATCTCCGCCGTAGTCCTTCTTTCCACCAATACCGCCTCGGTAGTCCACTGAAATGTTATATACGGGATCACTGTAGATCATGCTTGCGCGTTCATCTCCAAGCAGTCGTGTAAGTATCTCGGGCTTGGTGCTGTCGCCACAGATGATCTTGTGTTTGCCGAGTCTGATAACATCTCCGAGCTTTGTCTTGGGCGTTTTGATCTTTTTCAATTCTGCATCGACATCGAAGGTATCATTTTTGATTTCCTTGTCATCGTCCCAGAATTTAGCAAGCTCAATTTCGTCAAAGCCTGCACTTGTGAGAATATCGAGATCGAAGGACTTCAGAGATGTGAAGTCCCAGTCACCGCCAAGCGCATTACTTGCGATGAGATATTGTTTTGCTTCATCATCCGTCAATTTACGGTTTGGCAATCTCACGTCGATGATTTCTTCTCCACGTCCAAGCAATTGCATCACCTTGATGCGCTGATGCCCAGCGAGTATGCGTCCGTCAAGGTCTATAGCGGGAATCTCAACAAGATCATATTTCTGCAAACTCTTCGTGAGATCTGCAAGCTGTTTATCGTTAATGGTGCGAGGATTGATCTCCTGAGGCACAAGTTCGTTGACACGTCTTTGGACGGTTGTCCAGTGTAGTTTGGTCATATATATGTTGTTAAAGGAATAAATGAAGGATGACTGGTCCCCCTAAGTATCAGACCAAATAGGTACAGGGTCATGTAATCGTCATATAGTTGAGCTGGACGGCAAAAAACCGCTTATCCTATAAGCGGTTTTGGAGAGTTATTAACACAAGATAGTGACTACTTAGATTATATAAATAAAAGTCCCACATATAGTGAGACTTTGGCAACAATTTCTATTGCAGTGGTGATTCAATCAATTTGAAAGTCTTACTTAGACAATCAACTTCGGCTTTTATTCCTAATGGCAGGATAATTTGAGGATCTGTATGTCCGAAGTCCATATTAGTGACAATAGGTATTTCAGCATTTCCAAATTCCTCTTTGATAACATTCACGATCATTAGATCCAGCTCATTCTTTTCTTCATCGCTGTAATCCCTGGCTCTGCCAAACAATACCGCGCTTACTTTATCAAAAATACCCTGCATACCATAATTGCGAAGTTTCCATTGTACCTGCTGAATCGAAGGCTTTTCTTCTGAAGTTTCGAAAAATAATACCTTTCCGTTCCAGAAATCCTTTTCTGGCCAAAAGTCCGTACCATTCATAAATTCCAATACTTCAATACATCCGCCATATAACTCTCCGGTTACCACGCTCGAACCCTGAATAAATCTCCAACCATTATCTTGTTTAAGTTCTTTGGTCTTTCCGAGATTTTCTTCTTGGCCCCAATCAAGATAACCGTCGCAATAAACGCTATACTTACTGTACTCATACGTTTCTTGGGGTGAGAAAAGCATCTGTTGGATGTGCTGGGTAAAAGACTCAGGTAATGATTCAGCCTGTGAGAATCCTGCCATGATTGAAGGACCATGAAATGTCACCAATCCTAATTGATTAAGATACGTGAGAAGTGTAGTGGTATCTGAATAACCTATCAGTATTTTCGGATTATTCTGTATTACTTCTTTATTAAGAAATGGAAGAATTCGTACAGAATCTTCTCCTCCGATCGATGCAAAAATTGCTTTCACTTCACTATCCGCAAAAGCATCATTAATGTCTTTTGCGCGTGCTTCAGGATTTTTTGAAAGAAAATCATTGTCTGCTCGCGCAGTTGGATATTCTTTTATTTGAAGCCCTAACTCTTTGAGTACCTTTAGTCCATTCTCATAAATATGAGGAAAGATGCTTGGACCGCCCCATGAGGGACTCACGATTCCAACAGTATCTCTTAATTTCAACCGTAGAGGTTTTTTATATTCCATGATTTTATTATATCTCATATTGTTTTATTTAAAGGTGATTTCCCTTACTCTAACATAAA
This sequence comes from Minisyncoccota bacterium, assembly GCA_018060905.1. Classification (GTDB taxonomy): domain Bacteria; phylum Patescibacteriota; class Minisyncoccia; order Phycocordibacterales; family UBA9973; genus UBA4124. The sequence goes on along the minus strand of JAGOVD010000001.1, from coordinate 1,268 downwards.
AATTTGACAAAATCAACTGTTAATTGTGGTATATCATTATTTTTATACTCGCTGGATTATCACATTCGCATTAATCCGATACCCTGATCCAGATTTAGCAACAATAATTTTCAGTTTATTGAGATGTAGTTTTTGGGCCACTTTTTCATTAAGAGTTTTAACCATTGTTGAGACAGCATCAGCGGTTGGAGAACCAAGCAGGACTTTGAGCTCTTTGCGCTGTAGATAGGATTTTTTTAAACGCAATGTATCAAACAATTTTTTCCGTTTTGCATCATTTTTAAAGTGATAGATGTACTCTGTACCATCTACTGTTCTCATCAAGGTATTTTCCTGCATATCATATGAAATCACAATTTCAGTACCGACACTTTGTTTTGATACAGGTTTTTTCGCATTTAATATTCGTAGCTCTTTGAGTATGAGGTGGTTAATATTATCAGTTGGTATAACTAAGGTATCAGAGAGTAAGTTGGGCTGCAAAGCAATAATTTGTTCACGTACTTGTGCGACACGCTCAAGTGTGGGTTTCAACGTTTCGGTGACCTTCTGCATACGCTCAGTCACATCTCTGACTGTTTGTTGAGCCTGTTTAAATATAGGGCTCTCCATGAGCTCTTTTCTCTTCTTCTCGAGCTCTGCCTCGCTCATTGCATTGTAGGAATTGCGACCAGATTTCAGTATGGCTTTCATATCTCTAGTATATCTTAATCGCATATATTGCATATTGACATATAATATATATGTGATATTATATATTCAGTCTTTTCGTTCCTAAACAATTAAAACCTACTGTATATGAAGTTCACAAAACTTTTCACCCCTGAACCCTTCTGCATCCTGAGTCCTGACTATTTTAAAATCGTTATGGAATCAGCATCACACTGGGCCAAGATCGCCTATGACAGCACTCCTGCAAAACCCGGATGGTATAAGAAAAATATATTCACCAAAGAGCAAGGATATATTATGACCGGATTTAAAATGGACTGGTCTGCAAGTGCTGCCCCTACTGGAAATGACATGTTCGATATGTTTGGTCGTGCACCGATTCAGATGCTCTTTGTGCCTGAGGCACTGGCGTACCAAATCAAGACCATTAAGTCACAAGGATGCAAGGTGCTTGCACAAGCATATGGCACTGCCAAAATCATGCATTCAGAATATAGGATCATACCAATATTTTGCCTTATGGTTACTGAGTTCATCACAGAACTGAGTGACAAGGAATTGCGTGCTGTTGAGTCAGTGGATGCACTGGTAGGTGG